>NZ_JBSGCA010000050.1:48792-49506 GCF_053601535.1 Nocardia sp. NPDC004718 | reverse complement strand
TGAAGTATGCCGAGATGTCCCGTTTGTGGCCCATCCGGTGTTTGCGCGTGATCTGAACATGCTCGTCACGAGAAATGTTTGCGCACACCAGACTATAAACGGACTCGTAGCGGGAAACATGCTCGCCAGTCGGTAATCAGATTTGCCAAATATTTGCTATTACTCTCGACTGGTCGGCTGTTTTCGCCGAGCACTCGGGAGCGGGCCAGGATGACGAATTCCTCGCTGTGTCCATCGAATTCGAATCGGCGCGTTCGGCGGCAGGTCTTCGCGGCCACCGCGATCGTTCCCTCTCGGCCGCGCCACAGCCCGCAGATTGTCCAACTGGCAGCGCAAGCGGTGCGCCCGGCCCGCCTCGCTCTCGCCTGCCGCGATCGTGACGCCGTCTCGGAGACCCTCGAGACCTCCCGGCCCGACCGAATCACGCGGCCGAACTCGAGCCGGAGACGCCCACGCCCACGCCCACGCCCACGCCCGCGCCCGCGCCCGCGCCCGCGAAGAACGGTATCGGGGCCGCCCATCGAATCGAGCGGCCTCCTGCCCGGCCAGAGACCCCACGGGTTGCAACCACAGAGGTGTCGAATGGTGTCCTGTCAGGATTGAACTGACGACCGCTCGCTTACAACATCGAGCACGGCCTCTACCACTGAGCTACAGACGCGCAGCGGCTGAACGGAGCCCCCTGTCAGGATTGAACTGACGACCGCTCGCTTA
>NZ_JBSGCA010000050.1:0-48693 GCF_053601535.1 Nocardia sp. NPDC004718 | reverse complement strand
TCAACATCGAGCACGGCCTCTACCACTGAGCTACAGACGCGCAGCGGCTGAACGGAGCCCCCTGTCAGGATTGAACTGACGACCGCTCGCTTACAACATCGAGCACGGCCTCTACCACTGAGCTACAGACGCGCAGCAGCTGAACGGAGCCCCCTGTCAGGATTGAACTGACGACCGCTCGCTTACAAGGCGAGTGCTCTACCACTGAGCTAAGGAGGCGGGAAAGCGGTTGTCATCATAGCCCGGTACGCCGTCCGCATCACAACGGAATCCGCGTTCGGCACCGAACGCGACCGTACCGGCCCGGCAACCGCTTTCGAACGAAGCGATCGAGCATGTGCCGTTCGCGGCCCGGCTCATAGCCGAGTGGCCGCCGTGTCCGCGACGAAGTCGCGAGCGGCGGTCACTCGGACGGGAGCCGTCAGGGAGCCACGAACACGCCGCGCCGGAGGCGCGGCAGATCAGACAGAGCCCTGACGAGCCGCGTCGTCCGCGGCCATGGCGTCGCGCAGGCTCTTCGGACGCATGTCGGTCCAGTTCTTCTCCACGTACTCGACGCAGGCGGCGCGGCTGTCCTCACCGAACACGACTCGCCATCCGGCTGGAACCTCTGCGAAGGCCGGCCACAGGGAATGCTGTTCCTCGTCGTTGACCAGGACGAAGAAGCGGCCGTCTTCATCATCGAAGGGGTTGGTGCTCAATTTCACCTCACTGGATACTGGCGCTATGTACGGGATCGCTCCTGGTTCGCACGGTGCCGGGTTGCTTCCAATCCCTGGCGCCGAGAGACCCGAGCGTTGTTTCGACACTAGCAAGCAAGACGTTACGCCTGGGCGGTTACCTATGCCCGCACCTCGGCCCGACTCGCAATCAGGACGCAAAGAAGTCCAGGAGAATCTTGTTCACCGCCTCCGGCCGCTCCAAATATCCGAAATGCCCGGCGTCCGGTACCTCCTGGTACCGCGCACCCGGAATGACCTCGGCGATCTCCCTGGACAGATACGGCGGAATCATCCGGTCGTCGGCGAATCCGACCGAAAGACAGGGCACCCGGATCGCCCGGTAGGCCTGCACCCGGTCGAAATCGTGATCCATCCTGCGCTGGGCGCGAATGCCCGGCGAGACCGGCCCGCCGGTGAACTCGAACAGGTCGAGCCAGTCGCGCGCGGCGTTCGGCTCGGCCATGGTCGCGGGCGAGAGATTCATGACCGCGGTGATCGCCGCCTCGTATTTCGGCGGCAGTGTCACCCCGCCCGCGTCGAGTTCGTGTTCACCGAGCGAGAGCGTCTTCTGGAACTGGTCCAGCCGCCCGTGCCCGGCCATGAACACGGCCTTGCGGACCAGCTCGGGGCGGGCCAGTGCCAGCTCCTGCGCCACGCGCGCCCCCATCGAGGTGCCCACCACCAGCGCAGGGCCCTCGTCCAGGAATTCGATCAGGGCGGCGGTGTCGGCGACCAGCTCGTCGATGGTCATGCCGGAGGCGGCCTCGAAGGACGGCGCGATCCCGCGGTTGTCGAAGGTGCACACCCGGTAACCGGCCGCGACCAGGGCCGGAACCTGGTGCAGCTCCCACACCCGGCCGGGACTGCCGGTGCCCATGATCATGACCACCAGCGGCGCGGAGCCCTTGGCGCGGTCACCCTTCACCTGATAGTTGAGGGAAATCCCGTTCACCGTGGCCAGCGGCATGTCGTCGACCCTTTCGTGGAGTTGGTGCTGCGCTCCCCACGGTATAGGGACCAGCGCGGAAGGCACGTCGACCGGGGTGTCCTGGCGGCGCGTGCCGCCATTGCGCCAACGCCCCGGCGGGCGCGCCTCCCAGCGTCGCATACCATTGACTTTTCGCAGGGTAAGAGCGCACGAGCCGGGAGGACTTGACGATGGCCGCGAAGGGCAGCGCCAACGACATTGCGGACGACGATCTGGAACCACTCGCCGACGAAACGGCGCGTCAGGCGCAGCGAGTGGTCGCGGCCTACGCCGAGGACGCGGACGAATGCCGAATGTTGTTGTCTATGTTGGGTATTGGACCGAACGCTCGAGGCGAATAATCTCGTTCTCGACGCCAACGGCGACGTCGACTACACAACTCCAGCGGGATACAGCAACGCGCAAAGGATGCGTGAGTGGACCAGATGAATCCGTCCGACGACTCCGAGCACGCCAGAGACACCTCGACTGCTGACGCCGCGGCGGAAACCACCGGCTCCGGTACTGGCTCCGGTTTCGTCGTCGTCGCCAACCGGCTCCCGGTCGACCTCGAACGACTGCCCGACGGCAGCACCAGGTGGAAACGCAGCCCGGGCGGTCTGGTGACCGCGCTGGAATCGGTCTTGCGCAACAACAAGGGGGCGTGGGTCGGCTGGGCGGGCGTCCCCAACGTCGACGTGGATCCGATCATCGAGGACGGCCTCGAACTGCATCCGGTCCCGTTGTCGGCCGACGAGGTGGCCGACTACTACGAGGGCTTCTCCAACGGCACACTGTGGCCGCTGTACCACGACGTCATCGTGCGGCCGGTCTACGACCGCAGGTGGTGGAGCGCCTACGTCACCGTGAACCGGCGCTTCGCCGAGGCCACCGCCAAGGTGGCCGCCGAGGGCGCGACGGTGTGGGTACAGGACTACCAGCTCCAGCTGGTGCCCAAGATGCTGCGCATGCTGCGTCCCGACCTCACCATCGGGTTCTTCCTGCACATCCCGTTCCCGCCGGTCGAGCTGTTCATGCAGATGCCGTGGCGCACGGAGATCGTGGAGGGCCTGCTCGGCGCCGATCTCATCGGCTTCCACCTGCCCGGCGGCGCGCAGAACTTTCTCTATCTGGCGCGCAGGCTGGCCGGTCAGCCGACCTCGCGCGGGTCGGTCGGCGTGCGCTCCAAGCTCGGCGTCGTCCAGGTCGGTTTCCGCACGGTGCGAGTCGGCGCGTTCCCGATCTCCATCGCCTCCGCCGAGCTGGACGAGCACTCCAGGCGCAGATCGGTGCGCGAGCGCGCCGCCAAGATCCGGGCCGAGCTGGGCAATCCGAAGAACATCCTGCTCGGCGTCGACCGGCTGGACTACACCAAGGGCATCGATATCCGCCTCAACGCGCTCGAGGAGCTGCTCGTCGAGGGCCGGATCGATCCCGCCGACACGGTCATGATCCAGCTGGCCACGCCCAGTCGCGAGCGGGTGGAGAGCTACATCCAGATGCGCGGCGACATCGAACGCCAGGTCGGCCGGATCAACGGCGAGTTCGCCCGGGTCGGCTACCCGGTGGTGCACTACCTGCACCGTCCGATCCCGCGCGACGAGCTGGTCGCGTTCTTCGTCGCCGCAGACGTGATGCTGGTGACGCCGCTGCGCGACGGCATGAACCTCGTCGCCAAGGAGTACGTCGCTTGCCACAGCGGGCTCAACGGCGCCTTGGTGCTGAGCGAGTTCACCGGCGCCGCGGCGGAACTGCGGCAGGCGTACCTGTGCAATCCGCACGACCTGGACGACGTGAAGGACGCCATCGTCGCGGCGTTGGAGGACGAGCGCGACGTCAAACGCAGGCGGATGCGCTCGCTGCGCAGGCAGGTGCTGGCGCACGATGTGGATCGCTGGGCCCGGGCCTTCCTCGACGCGCTGGCGCAGGACCAGGTCGCGGGCAGCGCGCTGCTGACCGACGACGACGTCTATCCCGAGGACCGCGAGCCGCGCTGAGTAGGCCGTTCACAGGAATCACCCAGCTTCGGTCCAGGAAGTTCGCAGGCGAACAGCGGACGATGAAGCCATGAGTGGCGCCCCCGTGCAGCAGACACCCGAGGCCAGGGTGCTGGTGGTCGACGACGAGCCGATGATCGTCGAACTGCTCGCGGTGAGTCTGCGCTATCAGGGCTTCGAAGTCGACACCGCGGCCGACGGCGCGCAGGCGCTGGACAAGGCGCGCAGCTTCCGTCCGCAGGCGCTGATCGTGGACGTGATGATGCCCGGCATGGACGGCTTCGGCCTGCTGCGCAGGTTGCGGGCCGACGGCATCGATGCGCCCGTGCTGTTCCTGACCGCGCGCGACGACGTGCAGGACAAGATCACCGGCCTCACCCTCGGGGCCGACGACTACGTCACCAAGCCGTTCAGCCTGGAGGAAGTGGTGGCCCGGCTGCGGGTGATCCTGCGCCGCGCCGGGCACGCCGCGCCGCAGCGGGAAAGCTCGCGCCTCCGTTTCGAGGACATCGAACTCGATGACGACACCCACGAGGTGTGGAAGGCGGGCGAGCCGGTCGCGCTGTCGCCCACCGAGTTCACACTGTTGCGCTACTTCATGGTCAACGCGGGCACCGTGCTGAGCAAACCGCGCATCCTCGACCACGTCTGGCGCTACGACTTCGGCGGCGAGGTCGGCGTCGTGGAAACCTACGTCTCCTACCTGCGCAAGAAGGTCGACACCGGCGATGCCCGGCTGATCCACACGCTGCGCGGCGTCGGCTACGTGATGCGCGCGCCCCACCGCAAGAGCGGTTCATGAGCCGGGGCCGGATCGTCGGCGCGCGCGCGAAGGTTTCCGGCTGGCTGTCCGCCGTTCCGCTGCGCGTGACCCTGATGGTTCTGTTGGTGCTCACGGCGGGGCTCGGCTTGCTCGTCTCCGGCATGGTGGTCACCTCGGCCCTGGAACAGCAGCTGACCGCCCGCACCGACCAGCAGTTGCGCGGAGGCGCGATGGAATGGTCCCGGCGTGGACCGCCGCCACCGGTGCTGCCGCCCGACCCACGCCACGCCCCCAGCCAGTTCTGGGTGCGTTCGATACGCACCGACGGGCGCGCGTTCCTCATCCCGGCGTTCGCCGTCGACGCGGAGCCGGTGCTGCCTGCCACGCCGCCGACGGGCCCGTACACCGTCGACTCCGCGAACGGAGGAGCGATCCGGTGGCGGGTGCTGACGCTGCGCACACCGGAGGGCACGACGACAGTGGCGCTGCCGCTCACGCAGAACACCGACACGGTGCACCGGCTCGTGGTGCTGGAGCTGATCGTCGGGGCGGTCGTCCTGGCCGTGCTGGCGGTGCTCGCGTACTTCATGGTGCGGCGCAGCTTGCGGCCGCTACGCCGAGTGGAGAGCACCGCCGCGGCCATCGCCCAGGGCGACCTGCACCGCCGGGTGCCGGTGCGCGACACCAACACCGAGGTCGACCGGCTGTCCAGATCGCTGAACGGGATGCTGACGCAGATCCAGCGCGCGTTCACCGCGACCGCCGCGTCCGAGGAGGCGGCCCGCAGGTCCGAGGACCGCATGCGCCGTTTCATCGCCGACGCCAGTCACGAGTTGCGCACCCCGTTGACGACGATCCGCGGGTTCGCGGAGCTGTATCGGCAGGGCGCGACCGACGACCCCGCCGCGTTCATGGACCGCATCGAGCGCGAATCCCAGCGGATGGGCGTGCTGGTGGAAGACCTGCTGATGCTCGCGCGGCTGGACGCCCAGCGCCCGCTGGAACTCGGCCCGGTGGACCTGCTCGCCGTCGCCAGCGACGGAGTGCACAACGCGCGCGCCGTGGTCTCCGCCGGCCACTCCGACGGGCCCGTCCGCACCATCGAGCTGAGGATCGAGCCGGGCGAGGGGACGCTCGAGGTGATCGGCGACGAGGCGAGGCTGCGCCAGGTGCTGAGCAATCTGCTGAACAACGCCCTCACCCACACCGCGCCCGACGCGAAGGTGACGGTGCTGCTCACTCCCGGCCCCGATGATGTGCTGCTCGAGGTGGCCGATACCGGTCCGGGACTGACCGCGGAGGACGCCGAACGCGTCTTCGAGCGCTTCTACCGCGCCGACACCTCCCGCGCCCGCAGCAGCGGCGGCACGGGTCTCGGCTTGTCCATCGTGCAAGCGCTGGTGACGGCGCACGGCGGCGAGGTGGGCGTGCAAAGTACACCCGAGGCCGGGACGACGTTCACGGTGCGGCTGCCGCGCACAGTGTCATCGGAATCGGCCTAGCGCAATCCAGCGGACCGGCGTCAGACCGGCGTCACCGCCGATACCAACCAGTGCGAATCGGACTTGGTCAAGGAGACGCGTACCCGGCTGCCGGTGGTGGTGCCCTGCGGGGTGTCCTTGCTCGTCATCACCTGGTTGAGGAACAGCAGGACCTGCGCGTGCGAGCGGTCGGCGGAGATGACGCCGGCCGCCTGGGTGGTCGCGGTGACGGTGAGCTGCTTCTCCTTGGCGCCGGGAGCGATCTGCTTCTCGATCAGCGTCAGGTAGTCGGCGCGGAAGTCGCCGCTGAGGTTGTCGGCGGATTTGCGCAGCTCGGTGTCCACGGTCTGCGGGTTGTAGGTGAACATGGCCTCGAGAGTGCGGCCCGCCGTCGCGACCGCGTCCTTGCGCGATTGCTCGGCCTGCCGGTCATCCCAGTAGCGGTAACCGTTCACGCCGCCGACGACCGCGGCCGCCGCGACCACCACACCGAGCACCGCGAGCAGGATCTTGGCGCGAAGGCCGTTCATATTCATGCTGTGTCCTTTCCGGCATGAACGGGGCCCTGCGTGGTCACGCTCCGCTGCCGCCTCCGGGCCTGACCGTTCATGCTGTGTCCTCTCCGGCATGAACGGGGCCCTGCGTGGTCACGCTCCGCTGCCGCCTCCGGGCCTGACCGTTCATGCCACGAACTCCACGTTGGACACCGACAGCCCCGCATCGCCACGCGACACGGTGACCCGGAACCGGTAGTACCTGGTCTGCGGCTCGGCCTGCCCCGCGTTGGTCAGCGTCTGCTTGGCGGCGACCAGCACCCGTCCGGAGCGATCGTCGTCGCTTTCCAGCGCGGCCTCGACGATCTCGCCGCTGGAGACCACTTTGGCCTGCTGCACGATGCTGGTGAACGGATCGACGCGGCCATCGAACTCGGTCTTGAACTCCCCCGAGGCCAGCGAGAGGATCCGGTCGATGTCCTGCTTGGCCGTATCGGCGCGGATGGTGGTCAGGTTGACGATCGCCTGCCTGGCGGTTTCCACGTATTCGGCTCGGCGCTCGTCACGTTCGTGCGCCGCGTGCAGCGCGACAACCGACACGACCGCACCGGCCACGAGCGCGACGACCAGCAAGGCCGCGGCGGCCGCGGCGACGACACGCGGGACCCCGCGCCGTTTGTTTCCTTCGGGCTCGGCCGGTGTTGCCTCGGAGTCCGGTTCGGCGTCGGTTTTCGTCACGGACACTTTCGCCGCGGGGACGCTCGAGTCGGCGGTGACCGGCGCCGGGACGGGCGACGCCTTCGGCTCGGCCGCAACCGAACTCGTAGCGCCGTCCGCGACGCCGGTTTCCGCCGCGGCGGCAGGGTCCTTCGCGACCACGGTCCGCGCGCCACCGGTCGCGTTCTCCTCGACCGGCGGCCCGGCCGAGCGCACCGCACGCCGCCGCGCGCGGTGACCTTCTCCGTTGCTCTCACTCATCGTTGCTGCTCCTCGAGCATCGCCTGCCAGCTCGACGGTACCGCGCCCGAACCGCCCGGTCCGATATCGCCCTGTCGGTAGGTACGCCCGTCGGTGCCGATGTACACGCCGGTGGCCGGGTCGTACGACCGTGCGGCGGCTGGTGTGCCGCCACCGTAACTCGCGGGTGCGACGACCGGGGGCTCGCTCGCGGGCGCGGCGGCGGGCGCCACCGGACGCGGCGGCCCGAACGGCGGGTTGTCTCCGATCGGAACGTACCCCGTGCGGCACAGTTCCGGTGTCGGGGCGCGCACACCGGGCACCTCGGCGCACGGCGTGTTGCGGATGCCGCGCACCGCTTCGGGTGCGTCCTGTGGCACCTTGCAGTACAGGCCCGGCGGCGTGTCCGGGGTGTCGAGTTCGCTCGGCGAGCGCCGCTGGTCGGGCGGGAGGAAGCCCGTCGTGCACGCGGGCGGGTCGTTGACCAGCGCCATGAAGTCGACCAGCGCGCCGTATTCCAGCGGACCGCGGACGGCGGTCAGCAGCGCGGCGACCAGCGGCGGATAGACCACCAGGATCTGTTCCAGCCCCGCGTGATACGTGACGGCGACCTGACCGACGCTGACCAGATTCGACAGCAGCAGCGGCAGCGTCGGCCGCAGGTCCTCGAACAGGTTGGTCACCCGCTGCATCGAGGACGGGCCCTCGCGCAGGATTCCACGCAGCGCGGGGTCGTGACCGCGCAACTGGTCGGTGACCGTCGCGAGATCGGCCGTCCAGGAACGGATCGCGGCGTCCGAGCGGGTCTGGGTGTCCAGCAGCGGCCCGATCCGGTCAAGCAGCTGTTTCGTCGGTTCCGCGTTGGCCTGCGCTTCCTGCACCAGCAACGACGCGGAATCGATGAACCGTTGCAGGTCCGGTCCCGCGCCGTTGAACGCGAGGAACGCCTCGTCGATGACCTGTTTCAGCCGGGTGTCCGCGACGCTCGACAGCAGCCGGTCGGCCTGGTCGAGCAGCGCGCCGACGTCTTGCGGCAGCTTGGTGCGCTCCACCGGGATCACGCTGCCGTCGCGCAGATTTCCGCCCGTGCGGTTCTGCGCGGGCACCAGGTCCACGTATTGCTCGCCGACCGCGGAGACGCTGCGCACCCACGCGTCGACATCCGAGGGAATCTTGTAGTCGCTGGCGATGGACAGCTTCGCGTCCACGCCGACCGGCGTCAGCCGGACCTCCTTCACCACACCGACGTTCGTGCCACGATAGGCGACGTTGGCCGTCGGGTAGAGACCACCGGTCGCGGCCAGCTGCACGGTGACCTCGTAGCGCCCGATGCCGAACATCGCGGGCAGTTTGACGTAGGTGCCGCCCATGACCACCAGGCCGATCACCGTCAGCACGGAGAAGATGATCAGCTGGGTACGGACGAACCGGGTGAGTGTCACTGTCCTGGACCCCCTCGCGGCGCGGTGTTGCCCGGCATGGGCACGGTCAACCCGGGAATGGCGGGAATGCCGGGGATCGGCGGGAGTCCCGGGATGGTCGGGGCGGGCTGGCTCGCCGCGGGCGGCGGCGCCTGCAACGGACCCGTGGCCGGGTCGCCGTTCTGCGCTGCCGTGCCGGGCGCGAAGCTGCCGAGCGCGCCTTCCACGCCGCCGAACCGTCCGCCCAGCGGCGTTCCGGTGAGGAAGTTCGAATCCAGCCGCTTACCGGTGATGTCCACGGTCATGAACAGGTTGAGGTAGTCGCCCTTGATCGCGTGGTCCAGGTTCTTCATCGGGAACGGGAAGGTGGCCAGGATCTTCAGCGCCTCGGTCAGATCGCTGCCGGTGTCCGACAGCGACTTCAGCGCCGGCACGAGGCTGTGCAGGTTGGCCTTCAAGTCGTCGCCGCTCGCCGCGACGATGCGCCGTACGACGTCGCTCAGCTCGCCCAGCGCGGTGATCGCCCTGGTGATGTTCGCGCGGCGATCGGCCAGCACGGTCAACGCCGGATGGATCTGCTCGATCGCCTTCGCCACCACGTCGCGCTGCTCGGCGAGCTGACCGCCGAGCCGGTCCAGTCCGCTCATCGCGGCGATGATGTCGCCGGTCTGGCGGTCCAGATTCGTGGTCAGCTCGTTCAGCTGCGGCAGCAGGTCCCTGATGGCGTCCTCCCGCCCGGTGAACGCGGAATTCAGCTCGTGGGTGATGGTTTCCAATTGCGCGACGCCACCGCCGTTGAGCACCACCGACAGGGAGGACAGCACCTGCTCGGTGGTCGGATAGGTTCCCGCACGCGCGAGCGGGATGACATCGCCCGCCTTCAACTGGCCTCGGGGGGGCTGATCGGTCGGCTCGGAGAGCTCGAGATGGTTGGAGCCGAGCAGACTGGTCTGCCCGATCTTGGCGACGGCGTTCGCGGGCAGGTGCACGTCCGGGTTCAGCGAGACGGTGACCAACGCGTGCCAGTCCTCCACCTCGATCTTCGAGACGGTGCCGACCGCGACGTCGTGCACCCGCACCGGCGAATTCCTGGTCAGCGTGGTGACGTTCGGCATCTCGACGCGCACCTCGTAGGAGCCGGGCGCGGTGCCCTCGGTGCCGGGCATGGGCAGCGAATTCAATCCGTCCCACTGACAGCCGGTGACGCCGAGCGCCACCGCCAGCCCCGCCGCGACGGCGGCGGTGCGGCGCATCCGCCGCCTCGGCATCATCGCCCTCCTCCTGTCAGGCCGGGGATGGCCAGCCCGGCGAGGCCGTCCGGGATGCTCACCGGAGCGGGCTGCGGCTGCGCCGGATTCTGGCTCGCCACCCGCCCGGCCAGGCTGGGATCGGAGTACACCAGCTGATCGGGGAACGCGGTCACGCCGCTGGCCGGGTTCGTCATGATCGGCACGTAGTTCATGCTCAGGCTGTTGATCACCGGCGCCAGGTACTGCGCGCACAGGTCGGCGCTGCGATCGGCGTCGTTGGTCTCCAGCGCGCGGACCGAACCGCACAGGAAACCGAGCGGGTCGGCCGGGTTGTTCAGCGCGATCGCGCCGGTCAGGGTGCCTTGGGCCGGTTTGTAGATCTGGTAGAAGTTCACCAGCGCGGTCGGGCCGGAGTGCAGGACGCGTTCCAATTCCGGTCGCTTGTCGACCAGCACTTGGGTGGCGTCGGCCAGCCGCTGCACGCCCTCGGTGAGTTCCGCGCCGCTGCCCGCGATGAACCGGCGCACGTCGACGATCGCCGCGTCCAGGTTGTCCAGGCCTGCGCCGAGATCCGAGGAGACCCCGGCCAGCACCGAGGACACCGACGCGAGCCTGCCTTCGAACTGCACGATCTGCTCGTTGCTCGCCGACAGCACGTCGACGAACTTCTGCAGGTTGCGCACGGTGCCGAACAGGTCGGTGCGGCCGTCCGACAGCGTGTTCAAGGTGGCCGACAGCTCCCGCAGGGTGTCGCGGAACCGCTGCCCGTTGCCGTCGAGGTTGTTCGCGGCGGTGTCGACGAAGCGGCCGAACGACCCCTGTTTGTCGTCGCCGACCGGGCCGAGCGCGGTGGCCAGCTTGGACAGCTCGGCCTTGATGTCGTCCCACTCGACCGGCACCGCGGTGTGCTCGATCGGGATCACGCTGTTGTCCTTCAATTTCGGACCGCCGGTGTAGGCGGGCGCGATCTGGATGAAACGCGCCGAGACCAGCGAAGGCGAGATGATCACCGCCTTCGGGTCGGCGGGTACGTCGACTCCGCGATTCAGGGTCATGGACACCTTCACCCGATCCGCGCCGGGCTCGATCGCGTCGATGCGGCCGACCTTGACGCCGAGCACCCGCACGTCGTCGCCCGCGTACAGGCCGGATGTGGAGGTGAAATAGGCGGTGACCTTGGTGGTCCCGATCCGGGTTATGCCGTTCCACGCGACCGCGACCACGAGGGCCGCTACGACCACTCCGGCCAGCACCAACGCCCAGCGAGGTAGTTTCCGTACGATATTCACCGCGGCGGCTCCTGTATCGCGGGTTCGATCGATGGGGGCGGCGTGAGGTAGCTCTGCAGATCACTCGGCAGGTGCTGCGGCCACACCAGCGCGTCCACCAGCGGTTGCAGCGTCTTGCTCGCCGCGTTGATCACGTAGGCCTGGAAGTAGGGACCGCTGCCGACCTGCTCACCCAGGGCCGCGGCGAACGGTCCGAGCCCGTCCAGCGCGTCGGCGAGATTCTGCTTGTTGCGCTGCAACAGCGCCAGCACCGAATTCAGTTTGTCCAAAGCGGGTTTCAGCTGCGCCTCGTTGTCGGCGACCAGGCCGGAGAGCTGCTGGGCGAGGCCGTTGACGTAGACGATCAGCTGCCCGAGGGCGGTGCGCCGCCGGTCCAGCTCGCCGAGCAGCTCGTTGCCGTCCAGCAGCAAAGCGCTGATCTGGTTGCCCCGGTCGGCGAGGATCTTCGTCACGTTCTGCGCCCGCTTCAGCAAGTCCGTCAACGCTTGATCGCGCGCGTTGATGCTGCGGGAAAGCGCGGTGACGCCGTCCAGCGCCGAGCGCAACGGCGCGGGCGTGTCGGCGAAGGTCGCCGAGAGCGCGTCGAGGGTCTGGTCGACCCGGTCCAGGTCCAGATCGTGCACCGTGCCCGCCAAGTCGCTCAGCGCCTCGTTGAGCGAATACGGCGATGTGGTCCGCTCGAGCGGGATGGTGTCCTCGACGCGCAGCGCGCCGGTGCCCGACGGCGTCACCTCCAGTGACTTGCGGCCGAGCACCGTGTTGGTCTTGATCGCCGCCGAAGTCTTCTCACCGAGCACGATCGACTCCGCGAGAGTGAACCGGACGAGCACTTTCGCGCCGTCCAGGCTGACGTCCTCCACGCGACCGGACCGGACGCCCGCCACCTGGACCGGGTCGCCGGGCAGCAGGCCGCCCGCGTCGGCGAAATAGGCGGTGAACGTCGCGCCGGAACGGATGAACGGCAGCCGGTCGAATTGCAGGGCCGACAGCGCCACCGCCACCGCGAGCACGAGGCCGACGATGCCGATGGTGATGGCGGGTGATCGCTGCTCTTTCATCGGTTGTCCGCACACCTTCCGGTAGTCTGCGCCCCGGGCATGTTGATCTTCATCGTCTGGCCGTTCGGGCCGTCCACCAGGAAGTTCGTCGAGCAGACGTAGAGCTGGAGGAAGGAGCCGTATGAGCCGATGCGGATCAGCTGGCGATAGGTCGACGGCAGCCGGTCCAGCACCCACTGGACCGTGTCCGACCCGGCGTCGAGATTCGTGGCCAGACGTCCGGTCTGCTCGATGGTCCCCCGCAGATCGGGGCGGGCTTGGGAGAGCAGATCGGTCAGGTCGCCGGTGGCGCCGGCGATGCGCGGGATCGCGTCGCCGATCTGGTCTTTGTCGGCGGCCAATCCGCTGATCAAGCGTTGTAATTCGGCGATCGTGGTGGCGAACTGGTCGCCGCGCTCATCGATGGTCTGCAGGACCGCGTTGAGGTTGTTGATCACGCTGCCGATCAGGGCGTCCCGGTCGGCGAGCGTCTTGGCGAACGAGCCGCCGCTGTTGAGCAGGGACACCAGCGTGCCGCCTTGGCCCTGGAAGATCTGCAGCAGCGCGTTGGTCAGGTCGTTCACCTGGCCGGGGTCCAGTCCGCGCAGCAGCGGCCGGAAACCGCCGAGCAACATGTCCAGATCGAGGGCGGGCGCGGTCTGTTCCTTGGCGATGGTGCCGCCCGGCTGCAAGACGCGGTTGGAGCCGGGGCCCTCCGACAGCTCGAGATAGCGGTCGCCGACCAGGTTCTCGTATTTGATCGCCGCACGAGTGCTGGTGAGCAGCCGGTACTTGCGGTCGACATCGAACTCGACGTGCGCGAGATAGTCCTTGCCGACCTTCACCGACTTGACCGAGCCGACCGCCACGCCCGCGATGCGCACCTTCGCCCCGGGCAGCATGCCGGACGAACTGGTGAACACGGCGTGGTAGCCGTTCTCCCGCGCGAAGCGCATCTGACTGAACACGACCGCCAGGCCTGCGAAGATCAGCGTCATCACCAGGGTGAAGATGGCCAGTTTGACGGTGGTCGCGGTGTTCTTCACGGGCGCGGCACCCCCGGTAGTCCGGCGAACAGAATCTGGAAGATCTTCGGCGGGTTGACACTCAGCGTCGTCGACGGTGTGTACACATGCCCTTCCGAGGTGTCGGTGACGACATAGTCCGAGTGGCTGCCCGGCACCCGGTCCAGGATGCCCGCGCACTGCGGGCCGCCGGTCGCGTTGACCTTGGGCAGATCCTCCGGGTAGGTGTACGGCTTCGCGCCGTACATGAAGCCGGTGTTCAGCGCGACGCCTTCCTGTAGGCCGCCGAAGACCGCCTCACCCATCGGCAGCGCCTTGCCCAGGCCGCCGATCAAGCAGTACAGCGCGGGCGCGTACTCATCGAGCAATCCGGTGGTCGGGCGCAGCAGATCCAGCGCCGTGCCGAGCTGATTCTCGTTGTCGCGCAGGACCGATCCGGTGGTGTCGGCCAAGCCGGTGAGATTCACCAGCACGTTGTCCAGGCTGTCCTGTTCCTGGGTCAGGGTCTTGCTGGTGACCGTGAAGTTGTCCACGGTGCGCAGCAGGTCGTTCACCGAGTCCGCGTACAGGTCGGTGACCTGGCCGGTCTTCGCCAGATCCTGTTGCAGCGTCGGCAGATACGGGTTGATGTCGCGCAGGTAGGCGTCACTCTGCTCGAGCAGTTCGCCCAGTTTCTCCCCGCGGCCCTGCAGCGCGGTGCCCAGCGCGGACAACGTCGCGTTCAGCTTCTCCGGCTCGATCTTGGCGAGCACGTCGGACAGGTGCTGGAACAGCGTGTTGAACTCGACGGTCACCCGCTGCGCGGTGACGACCGCGCCAGGTTGCAGCGAAGTGGTCGCCGGCTGCTGCGGGACGATGAAGTTGACGTACTTCGCACCGAACACCGTGGTGGACCTGATGTCGACGTCCGCGTTGGACGGCACCAGCTTCAGCAGTTCCGGATCGAGGGCCAGCTTCAACCTGGCGCCCTCGTCGGTGTGGTCGACCGAGGCCACCCGGCCGATCTCCACACCGCGTACCTTCACCTTGGCGTCCGGGTCCAGCACCAGGCCGCTGCGCGGCGCGTCCACCGTCACGGTGGCGGTCGGCGTGAACCCGCCCACGAACATGACCAGCGCGACCGCCACGATCGCGACCAGCGCCAGTACCATCGCCGCCCCGGCCAGTTTCAGGCCGAGCCCGCCGCGCAGCGCCCGCACCAGGCGGTTTTCCGTTTGCTTCGATTCCGCCATGTCGCTTATCCGGAGAGATGGAAGTTGCCGGAGGTGCCGTAGATGGCCAGCGAGATCAACAAGGTCACCGTGACCACCGCGACCAGCGAAGTGCGCACCGCGTTGCCCACCGCGACACCCACGCCGACCGGCCCGCCCGCGGCGTTGTAGCCGTAGTAGGTGTGGATCAGCATGACCGCCAGTGCCATGAAGATCGCCTGGGCGAAGGACCAGAGGATGTCGCTCGGGATGAGGAACGTGGAGAAGTAGTGGTCGTAGACGCCCGCCGACTGCCCGTAGATCACCACGGTGGCGAACCGGCTGGCCAGGAACGAGGCGATCACCGCAAGCGCGTAGAGCGGGACGATCGCGATCATCCCGGCCAATACGCGGGTGCCCACCAGGTAGGGCACCGGCCGGATCGCCATCGACTCCAGCGCGTCGATCTCCTCGGCGACCCGCATCGCGCCCAATTGCGCGGTCGAACCGGCCCCGATGGTGGCCGCCAGGCCGATGCCGGAGATCACCGGCGCCGCGATCCTGACATTGATGAACGCCGCGAAGAAGCCGGTCAGCGCCTCGACGCCGATATTGCCCAGCGAACTGTAGCCCTGCACGGCGATGGTGCCGCCCGCGAAGAGGGTCAGGAACCCGACGATCACCACCGTGCCGCCGATCACCGCCAGCGCGCCGGTGCCCATGCTGATCTCGGCGATCAGCCGGATGGTCTCGGTCCGGTAGTGCACCAGCGCCCGTGGAATGGCACCGAGTGCCTGGGCATAGAAAACGGCATGCTTGCCCACCGAATCGAGCGAATCCGACATCCGGCGCACCCGTCGAACGGTACGGGGGAAGCGTGATTCGATTACGAAGGCCATCGGATCACCGCGCCGTGAACTTGATGCCGACGGCGGTGACCACCACGTTCACGACGAACAAGGCCATAAAAGCGAAGACCACGGTCTGATTCACCGCATCACCGACACTCTTGGGTCCGCCTTTGACATTAAGGCCCAGATAGCAGGCGACCAGTCCGGCGATCAGCCCGAACAATCCGGCTTTCACCTCCGAAATGATCAACTCGGGCAGATGGGTGAGCAGCGTGATGCCATTGACGAACGCGCCGGGGTTCACGTCCTGCAGAAACACCGAGAACAGAAATCCGCCGACGATGCCGATGGTGCACACCAGGCTGTTGAGCATCAGTGCGACGAACATCGAGGCGAGCACCCGGGGCACAACCAAGCGGTGCACCGGATCGATGCCCAGCACCCGCATGGCGTCGATTTCCTCGCGGATGGTGCGTGCGCCGAGGTCGGCGCAGATCGCGGTCGCGCCCGCCCCCGCGACAATGAGCACGGTGACGATCGGCCCCACCTGGGTGACCGCACCGAACGCCGCACCCGCTCCGCTGAGGTCGGCCGCGCCGATCTCCCGCAACAGAATGTTCAGCGTGAAGCTCACCAGAACGGTGAACGGAATGGCCACCAGCAATGTCGGCACGATCGACACCCGCGCGATGAACCACGACTGATCGATGAACTCGCGCCATTGAAAGGGTCTGCGCACGCTGGCGCGTGCGACATCGGCGGTGAGTTCGAAGAATCCGCCGACGGCCCGCAACGGCACGGCAAGGACCTCGTTCATCCGCGATCCTCCTTGCTCACCGGCGTACACAGCACACGGCGCGAATCTCACCGTGGCCGCACCGCCGCAACGATTAGAACATGTTCACCGTGTTGCCGGTACCACTTTTCACACATTTGAAGTGCAATTTTTCGAAAGATCGGCATATAAATTTGGAACCGGTGTCAGCGAGTGATGATCCCACCTTTGTGAGTGAGACATAACCCGTCCCTATGTCTACCAAGCACCGATCCCATGATCAACAGTTGGACAGCTGATCAGTTGAGCGCTCGCGGCGAGCCGCCGCGGCTCACCCCAACTCGGTCAGCGAAGAGGCCGAGAAGGTCCGCCCATCGGGGCGCTCGGCGAAGTAGCCGCCCAGCGTGTCGGCCAGATCCCGCGGCGACCACTCCCCCGCGGCCGCGTCGAACCGGCGCTCGACGACGGGCGCCGCCATGAGCGCCACCATCCCCCCGTAGACGACGAACAGTTGGCCGTTGACCGCGTCGGCCGCGGGCGAGGCCAGATAGGCCACGAGCCGGGCCACGTGATCGGGCGACAGCGGATCGGGCTCCCCCTCCGGGGCGGGACTGAACACCGCCTCGGTCATCGCCGTGCGCGCCCGCGGGGCGATCGCGTTGGCGCGCACGCCGTAGCGCGACAGCGCCCGCGCTGCCGAAAGGGTCAGCGCGGTGATGCCCGCCTTCGCGGCGCCATAGTTGGCCTGTCCCTCCGGGCCCAGCAAGCCGGCCTCCGAGGAGGTGTTGACCAACCTGCCGTACACCGGCGCGCCCGCCTGCTTCGACTTGCCGCGCCAGTAGGCGGCGGCATTGCGCGACAGCAGGAAATGGCCGCGCAGATGCACCGCGAGCACCGCGTCGAAGTCCTCGTCGGACATGTTGAACAGCATCCGGTCGCGGGTGATGCCCGCGTTGTTGACCACGATGTCGACCGAGCCGAACGACTCCTCCGCGGCGCGGATCAGCGCGTCGGCGGTGGCGCGCTCGGCGATGCTGCCCGCGACGAACTCCGCCTTGGCGCCGAGCGCCCGGATCGCGCCGAGCGTGTCGGCGACCGCGTCGGACTCCGCGAGGTCGTTGACCACCACGGACGCGCCGGCCCCGGCCAGCGCGAGCGCTTCGGCCCGCCCAAGTCCGGCGCCGCCGCCGGTCACGATCGCTACTCGGCCCGCCAGGCTCAGCTCATTGCTCACGCGGCCGACTCTAGAACGTGTTCCAACTTACGGCAAGAGTCCTTCACTGCAGCCGCAGCGCCGCCTTGGGGCACTGCGCGACGGCATCCTGGACATCGGCGAGCCGATCGGCTGGCACATCGGCGTTCGCGATGTGCAGCACGTCCTCGTCATCGAGTTCGAACACGTCGGGGGCGATTCCGACACATATTCCATTAGCTTCGCACTGGTCTGGATCGACACTGATCTTCATGGCAACTCCTTTACCACCACTCTGGCCGAAGCCTAACAAGCCGATCCGCTCCACCGGGGCGTCATCGGGGGGATTCAGTATCAATACTGGAACATGTTTCAGTCCATATGCAATGATCGGGGGAACCCGATCCGAACGAAGGCTCGGTCCTACCCACCCCGCCGACTCCGCAAGCTCCGTCGGCCGACCATCCCCCATGAGGTATTGCCATGCGCATTGCGTACACGCCGCAACAGGAGCAGCTGCGCTCGGAACTGCGCGACTACTTCGCGCGGCTCATCACCCCCGAGCGCCGGGAGGCCCTGAGCGCGCAGACCGGCGAGTACGGGCAGGGCAACGTCTACCGCGAGGTGGTCCAGCAGATGGGCCACGACGGCTGGCTGGCGCTGGGCTGGCCCAAGGAGTACGGCGGGCAGGATCGCCCCACCATGGATCAGCTGATCTTCACCGACGAGGCCGCGATCGCCGGCGCGCCCGTGCCGTTCCTGACCATCAACTCGGTGGCGCCCACGATCATGCACTACGGCAGCGAGGAACAGAAGAAGTTCTTCCTGCCCAAGATCGCGGCCGGTGAACTGCACTTCTCCATCGGCTACTCGGAGCCGGGCGCGGGCACCGACCTGGCCAGCCTGCGCACCGCCGCGGTGCGCGACGGCGACGACTACGTGATCAACGGCCAGAAGATGTGGACCAGCCTGATCGCCTACGCCGACTACGTCTGGCTGGCGGTGCGCACCGACCCGACCGCCAAGAAGCACAAGGGCATCAGCATGCTCATCGTGCCGACCACCGCCGAGGGCTTCTCCTGGACGCCCGTGCACACCATGGCTGGGCCGGACACCAGCGCCACCTACTACCAGGACGTGCGGGTGCCCGCGAGCGCGCTGGTCGGCCAGGAGAACGGCGGCTGGGCGCTGATCACCAATCAGCTCAACCACGAGCGCGTCGCGCTCACCTCGGCCGCGCCGCTCGCGCTGGCCCTGCGCCAGACCGTCGAGTGGGCGAGCAACACCAAGGCCGGTGACGGCTCCCGCGTGATCGATCGCGAATGGGTGCAGCTCAACCTGGCCAAGGTGCACGCCAAGGTCGAGTACCTCAAGCTGCTGAACTGGGAGATCGCCAGCCGGGCCGACGCGGGCGGCGACGCGGCTCCGCGCCCGTGGGACGCCTCCACCTGCAAGGTGTACGGCACCGAGCTGGCCACCGAGGCGTACCGGTTGCTCATGGAGGTGCTCGGACCGCAGGCCTACCTGCGCCAGGACTCCCCCGGCGCGGAACTGCGCGGCCGTCTGGAGCGCATGCACCGCGCCGCGCTCATCCTGACCTTCGGCGGCGGCACCAACGAAGTGCAGCGCGACATCATCGCCATGACCGCCCTCAAGCAGCCTGCCGCGGCGCGCTGATCGAAAGCAGGTAGAACGCCATGGATTTCACCCCCACCGAAGCCCAACTCGATCTCGGCCGGCTGACCGGCGAGGTGTGCGGCAAGCTCGTCACCGCCGACCGGCTGCGCGAACTCGACACCGCCGACGAGCGATTCGATCAGCAACTGTGGAACTCGCTGGCCGAGACCGGCGTGCTCGCGGCCGCGCTGCCCGAGGCGGTCGGCGGCAGCGACCTCGGCTCGCTCGAGCAGACCGCCATCCTGCGCGAGCTGGGCAAGCACCTCGCGGCCGTGCCGTACCTGTGGTCGATCGCGCTCGGCGCAGGCGCGCTGGCGCGGTTCGGTTCCGCGGCACAACAGGAGCTGGCCACGCAGGCGGGCGCGGGCAGCGTCATCCTGACGGTCGCGCTGGCCGAGGAGCGCAACTGGGAACCCGCCGCGCCGACCACGACCGCGGTCGAGACCGAGGACGGCTGGCGGCTGACCGGCGCCAAGACCACCGTGCCCTTCGCGAACCGGGCCGAGCGAATTCTGGTGCCCGCCGGCGTCTCGGGGACCACAGCCGTGTTCCTGGTCGATCCCGCGGCGGCGACCGTGACCGCGCAGCAGGTGGTCGACCGCAGCCCCGAATTCGCGGTCGAACTCACCGATACCCCCGCCGAACTCGTCGGCACGGTGGACAGTGGCGCGGAGATCCTGGACTGGATCCTCACTCGCGCCTGGCTCGGTCTGAGCGCCCTACAGCTCGGCACTCTGGAACGGGCGCTCGAGCTGGTCGCCGACTACGCCAGGGAGCGTGAGCAGTTCGGCAAGGCGGTCGGCAGCTTCCAGGCGGTGGCGCAGCGGCTCGCCGACGCCTACATCGACGTCCAAGGCCTGCGCCTGGCGGTCACCCAAGCGGCATGGCTGCTGTCGGAGGACCTGCCCGCCGCCGAAGCAGTGCACACCGCCAAGTTCTGGGCCGCCGACGCGGGCCACCGCGTCGCGCACACCGTCGTCCACGTGCACGGCGGCGTCGGCATCGACCGCGACCACATCGCGCACAACTACTTCACCGCCGCCAAACACAACGAGTTCGCCCTCGGCGCGGGCACCGACCACCTGCGCGCCCTCGGCGCGTTGCTGGCCGGCTGAGAGCGGCACAGTAGAACGATCCGGCCCGCACGACAGCACGTCGTGCGGGCCGAATCCGTTGCGCCTCAGGTGAGTCGCCGGTTCAACTCCGCGCTCACCCGCAGTACGTAGTCGGCAGCGTCTTCGAACGCTGCACGGCGCCGATCCGCATCCGAGCCGAAGCTCCGGACATGCGGCCGCTCCGTCACGGAGCAGCAGGGATCGGCGGTCATTGTTCGAACGCACCGCCTCCACCAACGAATTGCCGCGATGTGGCACGATATCGCGGCCATTTCCCGACTGTCGCGCTGATTCACCCCGATTTCCGACTCGGCTGCGGCTCGACCTGGAGTTCCTCAACCGGGGTGGACGTCAGGTAGCGCTGGAGAGTGGGGCCTACCTCGGCGATGATCTGGTCGCTGGTCAGCGCTACGACCGGGGGCAGGCACAGAACGTAGCGGCACAAGGCGAGGCCGAGCATCTGCGTGACGATCAGGCCGCCCCGGCGCGCGGCATCGGCGGGATCACCGAAGCGCAGGACGGCGGGAAATACCTGCTGGGCGAAGATGTCGCGGACGCGTTCGGCGACCGCCTCGTCGGTGATCGACGAACGCAGCAGCGTCAACAGCACCTCCTTGTTCGGCTGCTCCTCCCAGATTTCCAAGAAGCGGCGCACCAGCTGCTCGCCCAGGGTGTCCGGGTCCGCGGAGCCGAGGTCGGGCAGATCGAGACGGACGTCGACCGCCGCCGCGAAGAGGCCGTCTTTACTCCCGAAGTACCGCATGACCATGGACGGGTCGATGTCCGCGTCCGCGGCGATGGCGCGAATGGTCGCCTTGCGGAAACCTTCGGCGGCGAACCGCGCGCGGGCCGCCTCCAGAATCGCCGCACGCGTCGCGTCCGAGCGCCGAGCAGGGGCTGGGTCAGGCTCTACGGTCATGCCAACAAGTGTAGGCCAACAACTGTTGACTTCCTAGCGCGAGCCGCGCTACGGTTATGTCAACAAACGTTGGCCTACAAACGTTGACCTGAGGAGTTCCGATGAACGCCACCCCGAACCCGCTGCCCGCCGCCACCTCCGTCGTGATCGTCGGCGCGGGTCCCGCCGGACTCACCGCCGCCGTCACGCTGGCCGACGCGGGCGTGGATTTCGTCCTCCTGGACCGGCTGAGCGAAGGCGCGAACACCTCCCGCGCCGCGGTCGTGCACGCCAGGACACTGGAAGTACTCGAGCAGCTCGGCATCGGGGACGAACTGGTCGCGACGGGCGACATCGTCGCGCGCTTCACCGTCCACGACGGCGGGCACACCTTGGCGACCATCGGGTTCGACGGGCTGCCGACCCGCTACCCCTACACCTTGATGACACCGCAGGACACCACCGAGGCGGTGCTGCTGAAGCGACTGCGGAAAGCGGGCGGCGACGTGCGGCGGCCGTACCAGGTCACCCGAGTCGCGGAGGAGAACGACGGCGTCACGGTCGAATACACCGACGAGGCGGGCGCGCCCGGCAGCATCCGCGCCGACTACGTCATCGGGACCGACGGCATGCACAGCATCGTGCGGGAGCAAGCGGGGATCGGGTTCACCGGCGCGACGTACCCGGAATCCTTCGTCCTCGCCGACGTGCGGATGGATTGGCCTATCGCGCGCGACGAAGTCGCCCTGCACCTCTCACCGGAGGGCGTCATGGTGGTCGCGCCGCTCCCCGACGAGAAGGAGCCGAACCGCTTCCGCGTGGTCGCGACCCTGGAAACGGCGCCCGAGCACTCGACCACCGAGGACCTCCAGAAGCTCTTGGACGCCCGCGGCCCAGGCGGCACGGTTCGGGTTCACGAGGTGCTGTGGAGCTCGCGCTTCCGCGTGCACCACCGCGTCGCCGACCACTACCGCAGCGGCCGCGTCCTGCTCGCCGGTGACGCCGCCCACGTGCACAGCCCGGCGGGCGGCCAGGGCATGAACACCGGAATCCAAGACGCCGCCACCCTCGGCCCGCTGCTGGCCCGCGTGCTGGCCGGCGAGCCGGACACCTTGCTGGACGACTACGAAACCACCCGCCGCCCCGTCGCCCTCGGCGTGGTCTCGTTCACCGACCGCATGACCAAGATGGCCACCCTGCGCGCACGCCCCGCCCGCACCCTGCGCAACCTGACCCTCACCACCCTCGCCCGCATCCCCACCTTCCGCCACCGCCTCGCCTACCAACTGTCCGAACTCGCCAACCGCTGAACTACTTCAGAAGTCGGGTAGAATAGCCCTATGACCGCGAAGAGTTTCCCCTTCAGCGACCTGATTCGTAAACAGACGTCTGTATTTCCCGCCTTGGACGACGCCGACGTCATCTTGGAACGCCGCGACGCGGAGAATCTGGTGCTGTCCCGCTCGGAGCGGTTCGAGGCCAAGGAGGCCGCGACGCGGCTGCTCGCCCGCACCCTCGCCATCATCGCCCGGTCGAACCGGTCGTTGGCGGAAGAGGTGTTCGCCGAAGAACTCCCGTGGTTGAAATGGTTGCCCGAAACCGGTCGCACCGAGGCGGTGAGCGAATTGCTGGATCAGCTCATCGCCGGTGCCGACACCGGATTGTTCATTCCGTTCGCGCGTGATCTGGCCGCTTGGCGCAGCACCGCCGAGATCTATGCTCAGCCAGAACTGGCACGCCGACTGACCGGGCCGTTCGACCCGGCGGAATTCACCGAGGTCTCCCGACCGGGAACGGCGGAATGAAGCTGCACCGAGGCGATGAGATACCGCGCCCCAATCCGTGGCGGGTTGTCGTACACAGCTCGAATGCCGCGCGCGGATGGGCAGAGTTGCTGGCACAGGCACCGGGAAACCTCGATCGCGCATGGTCGACATCACGAGCGACCCTCGAAGCACGGCGAATCCTTCCCGGCAGCACCGGCTGAAGTACGAGCTCAAATCGGTCAAGCTCGGCGGCACGGAATTGGAGCAATGGCAGTACGAGATCACCGGAGGCGGCCGGATCTGGTACGCGATCGATGACGCCAACCGCACCATCTATCTGACACTCGCCGGCACGGGGCATCCCCGGCAGACCGATCGACGGCGCTGATGCCGTCACGGTGGCCACCACGGGGTGGCGCGGTGGCCGACCGTGCTGATAGATCCCTATTTCGCGCTCGCCACGGCGTTGTCGTCGGCGGGACGGGAGAGGGCCTGTTCCTTGGCCCAGCGGTAGTCGGGCTTGCCCGCGGGGGAACGCTTGATCTCGTCGACGAACCACAAGCTGCGGGGGAGTTTGTACGGCGCGATCTCCTGGGTGAGCATGGGGCGGAGCTCTTCCAGGGTGGGGCGGGACTCGCCGCGGCATTGCACGACCGCGACCACTCGCTGGCCCCAGCGCTCGTCCTCGATGCCCACGACGAGGGCGTCGAAGATCTCCGGATGCGTCTTGAGCGCGCCCTCGACCTCCTCGGGGTAGATCTTCTCGCCGCCGCTGTTGATGCTGACCGAACCGCGGCCGAGCATGGTGACCGTGCCGTCCTCCTCGACGCGAGCGAAGTCGCCGGGGATGGCGTAGCGGACGCCGTTGAACTCCTTGAAGGTCGCCGCGGTCTTGACCTCGTCCTTGTAGTAGCCGAGCGGGATGTGCCCGCGCCGGGCCAGGATGCCGACCGCGCCGGAGCCGGGTCGCACCGGGTTGCCGTCCTCGTCGAGCACCTCGGTGGACGCGTCGATCTTCACGCGCGGACCGCCGGTGTGCGTCGCGCCCTTGGCGACGATGGCGATACCGCCGAAACCGGTCTCCGACGAGCCGATCGAATCGGAGATCATCCGGTTGGGCAACAGCTCGAGGAACTGGTCCTTGAGCGCGGGCGAGAACAGCGCCGCACTGCTTGCCATCACGTACAGGCTCGAAAGATCATAGGGCTGACCGGTTTCCGGATTGCCCTCGATCAGCGCGTCGAGCATCGGGCGGGCCATGGCGTCACCGGTGATGAAGATCAGATTGATCTTGTGCTGATCGATGGCCTGCCACACGCCGTGCCCGGAGAACTCCGGAAGCATCACGGCTTTGCCGCCGCCGAACAGGCTGTGGAAGGTGGCCCACTGCGCTCCGCCGTGGATCATCGGCGGGATCGGGAACCGCACCATCGGCGGGCTGCCCGCACCGACCTTGGCCAGCTCCCACTCGTCCTGGACGTATTCGCCGGTGATGAAGTTGATGCCCGCGCCGAGCACGCGCCACACGTCCTCCTGGCGCCACATCACGCCCTTGGGCATGCCGGTGGTGCCGCCCGTGTAGACCATGTACAGGTCGTCCGGGGAACGCTCGCCGAAGTCGCGCTCGCCCGAGGACTGCGCGATCGCCGCCTCGTATTCCACCGAATCCGCTGCGGTGGCGATCGTGCCGGTCGTATCGTCGTCGACGACGATGACGGTGCGCAGCTGCGGGGTCTTGGAACGAACGGCGGCGACCCGGTCGCTGTAGCGCCGCTCGTGGATCAGCGCAACCATGTCCGAGTTGTCGAAGATGTACTGCAACTCGTTCTCGACGTAACGGAAGTTCACGTTGATCATCACGGCCCGCGCCTTGAAGATCGCGACCATGGCCTCGACGGCCTCGATCGTGTTGCGTGAGTAGATACCCACCTTGTCGCCCGGCTGTACTCCCTGTTCTTGCAGGTAGTGAGCGAGACTGTTGGCCCGCTCCTCCAACTGGGCGTAGGTGACCTCGCGGCCGTCGTCGGCCAGCGCGACGCGGTCGGGCATCAGGTCGATGGCATGTTCGACAAGGTCCGCTATGTTGTAGCTCACAGCCATAAAAATAGAACGTGTTACTGTTTCTGACAAGGCTCGAAGTCAGGAGAATCAGCGATGCCGCACTGCCTTGTCGAGAAGCGCGACCACGTCCTCATCGTCACCATGAACCGGCCCGAGGCGCGAAACGCGCTGTCCGGCGAGATGATGGCGATCATGAAAGACGCCTGGAACCAGGTGGACGACGATCCGGACATCCGGGTCGCGATCCTGACCGGCGCGGGCGGCGCGTTCTGCGCGGGCGCCGATCTCAAGGGCATGACCTCCGAGCACCCCGGCGACACCATCGACGGCGGCGGCTGGAATCCGGCCAAGCTCGAGGCGCTGCTCAAAGGACGCAGGCTGACCAAGCCGCTGATCGCGGCGGTCGAGGGCCCCGCCATCGCGGGCGGCACCGAAATCCTGCAAGGCACCGATATCCGCGTGGCCGGGGAGAGCGCGAAATTCGGCGTTTCCGAGGCGCGTTGGGGCCTGTTTCCGCTGGGCGGCTCGGCGGTGCGGCTGGTCCGCCAGATCCCTTACACCGTCGCCGCCGAGATTCTGCTCACCGGACGACACCTGACCGCCGCCGAGGCCAAGGAGATCGGCCTGATCGGGCACGTGGTGCCGGACGGCACGGCGCTGGACAAAGCGCTGGAGATCGCGGAGCAGATCGCCGCCAACGGCCCGCTGGCCGTGCAGGCCATCCTGCGCACCATCCGCGAGACCGAGGCCATGCCGGAGGAGGACGCCTTCCAGATCGACGCCAAGCTCGGCATGTCCGTATTCCGCTCGGCCGATGCCAAGGAAGGGCCGCGCGCGTTCGCGGAGAAGCGCAAGCCCTCTTTCACCGGAAACTGAGTTCCCGGATCGAGCCCTACGCCCCCGATGCACGACCAGTGCACGCGCATCGGGGGCGACCCCTCGCCGGGCTCAGTTCGCGCCCGGGTAATCCATCCAGAACGGCTCCCACTGGTGACCGTCCGGGTCGATGAAGGTGCGGCCGTGCATGCCGACCTGCGCCTCCTGCGCCCGCTTGTCCTCGTTCACCTCTTCGGTCGCGCCCGCGGCGAGCGCCGCGTCGGTCAGGCTGTCGACCTCCTCGGCGCTGCCGAGCGCGAGCGCGTACGCCGCGTTGATCGCCGCCTTGGTGTCGGCCACCGGACGCTTGCTGAAGGTGGTGAAGAAATCCCTGATGAGCAGCATCAGGCAGATGTTGTCGTCCACCACGATGCAGGCCGCGTTGTCGTCGGTGAAGTCATGGTTGACCTTCCAGCCCAGCGCTTCGTAGAACGCCATCGATCGGTGCAGATCGGCGACCGGGAGATTGATGAAGATCATCTTGCTGCTCATGGCCTCTTCCTCTCGAGCAAATTCTTTTCGTGTCACCGGATATGACGGTCCGCGAGCGGTCGATTCATCGCCGCGACGACCGTGACACGCCCCACAGGCCGGCCAGGTTTAATGATCTTGATCAGTGCGGCACTCGAGTTGAACAGCCTGTTTCTTGTCGGTGGCCTGTGGCAGGGTGGCAGCCATGAACGACTCGCCCGGCTCCCCCGACGGCCTCGCTCCCGATCTGCTCGCCGCGTTCGAGACCCATCGTCGGGAGCTGTGCGCGTACGCCTACCGCATGCTCGGCTCGTCCTTCGAAGCGGAGGACGCGGTGCAGGAGACCCTCACCCGGGCATGGAAGTCCTACGATTCGTTCGAGGGCCGCGCCAGCCTGCGCTCCTGGCTGTACAAGATCACCACGAACGTCTGCCTGGACATGCTCGACGGTCCGCAGCGCCGCGCCCGGCCGATGGATCTGTCCGGTCCGTCGCGACCGGATTCGCCGTTGCCCGCGCCCCAACCGGATTACGTCTGGATCGAGCCGATCCCGAACGCGCTGGCCTTCGGCGCCGATCCGGCCGAGCACGCCAGCGCCAAGGACACGCTGCGCCTGGCCTTCGTCGCCGCCTGCCAGCACCTGCCCGCCACCCAGCGCGCGATCCTGATCATGCGCGAGGTGCTGCGTTTCTCCGCCAACGAGACCGCCGAGGCACTCACCATGTCGCCCGCGTCGGTCAACAGCGCACTGCAACGGGCGCGCGCCACCATGTCCAAGGTCCAGCCCGCGGCCACCGACACCTATGACGAGACCGACGACGACCAGCGCAGACTCGTCGACAATTTCGTCAAGGCGTTCGAGGACTACGACATGGATACGCTCACTTCGCTGCTGAAAGCGGATGTGGCGCTGTCCATGCCGCCGATCGAGCTGTGGGTCTCCGGCCCGGAGAACGTGGCCGAGTTCATGCTCGGCACCGGAAGCGCCTGCCGCGATTCGCGATTGGTCCGGCTGGAAGGCGCCAACGGCCTGCCCGCCTTCGGCCACTACAAGCCGAGCGACGAGCCGGGCGTGTGGGTGCCGTGGTCGATCACGGTGCTGGAACTCGACGGCGACACCATCGCCGGACTGAATTTCTTCCTCGACACCGAGAAGTTGTTCCCGCTGTTCGGCCTCGCGCCGGAACTCCGCGAAAGCGTCTGACTCGCACGGTCACGGTCGGGGCGTACGGGCGTCCAGCGCCTTGCGGATCAGCTCCCGTGCAGCGTCGCCGGTCGCGGACTGACCGGCCAGGACATCGAACGTCCGGTGATACACCGCTATCTCTCGCGGCTGAGTGATCGACAGCTCTGCTGTTATGTTTTCGACCAGGACACGGCTTGAATCGAACATCAGAAACGACGTGGTAGCCGTCTCGAACGGTGCCAGCATCGGCACGATACCGAGCGTCACACGTGGCATACCTTGGACGGCTAAGAGCCGGTCGAGCTGGCCGGCCATCGTCTGAGCGTCGCCAACGGTGGTATACAACGCTTGTTCACCAAGGACGAAGTGGAACAAGTGATCCCGCTGATACAAGACTTGTTGCCGCTGCAACCGCTTGGATACACCCGCGTCCAGATCGTTCGGAATCTGCTGGAACTCGATTACCTTCCGCAGGATGCCCGCCGCGTAGTCGGCGGTCTGTAGAAGACCGGGAACCAAAACCGGTTCAAACGATCGGATGATCCGAGCTTCGGATTCCCACTTGATCGATGCTTGCTGTCTGCGCTTGGTTCCGGTACCGAGAATCTTCCGCCACTCGAGGTACGCGGTATCGATGCTCTGCCGCGCCGCGTGGAGGTCTGCTAGTTGGTCACCCGCGTTGCAGTGTCGGCAGTACACCGAGATGTCCTCTAGAGACGGGCGTATCCGGCCGTATTCGATCTTTGAGACCTTGCTTGGGTCCCATCCGCTACGGCGTGCCAACTCCGCACCGGACAACCCGGCGGCAACGCGAATACCTCGGAGTTGCGCCCCGAGATACTCGCGCTGCTGGTCAACTGAACCGGTCACTGTGTGACGTACTCCGGAAACGGAGTGGCAAGAGGCCAGAACCGGGCTCGGAGCCCGCGACAGTATGCGGCAATGTGCGGGTCGGTAGTTGCCGCACCGGACCAACCTCCGGACTCCCCGAACGCTGAGAAGACCACTGTTTCGTCATCAAGTAGCCAATAGTCGTCCGGAGGGACTTCCCCGGCATGATGCCGGGGAAGATATCGAATGTCTTCGCCTGCCCGTACATTGAGCGCTGCCACGGCAAGCGCGAACCGGGTGTAGTCGGTGTGCGGTTCGGTGACGATTCGTACCCGTGTGACCGCTACACCCCGGCTGGTCGTCTTCTCTACAAGCTCGGTCCACGGCTGGAACCATGCGTAGTCATCCGGCTCGTCTGCCAGGAATCGCCGGAACGGTTCATGCTCGTTCGGTTCGGCGTACGAGTCGAGCACTTCGAGGTGAAACGCTTCCCGCTTGCAGGTCCGGAGTAGGTCCGGGAACCCTTCATCGGGCACTAGCAGCACCGTAGAACGTCCTTTCCAGCTTCGGAACCTCGATAGCAGTTTCATCGTCAGCGATGTCGAGCTGGGCGAGTAGTTCCGGTTCAGTGACCGGCCGACCGGTGAGCCGGAATGTTCCCCGGCCGGTGTCGGTCAACGTCGCACCGATGAACGTATCCGGTTCCAAGAACCCGAGTAGCAGGTGTGGCAACTCGACTGTATCGGCCCGGTCCGTTTTCCATGCTTGGACGACGTACCTGCCAGGGTCGTTCGTCAGCAAGGTAGGGCATCCGTTGTTAGTGCTTCCGCCTTTGCCCAGAAAACCTAACGGCATCTGTAGTACCTCCGGATCATGTCGTGCACGAGATTGCACGTACAGAACCGATTGCGGCTCAGTGATACCAGGTAAGGACTGGAAATCTTTGACTCGTGCACGATTGAGCACGATCGTGGACCGGCGCGGTAGACGATTCGTACCGTCGGAGTCGGCCCCCGTGACATGTGCCGCGAACCGGTCACGGGGTGCCTACCACTTGCCTACTACAGGGGGTTGAGATGACCGCAGACGGAGACCAACAACGCAGGCGCACAGAGCTTTATCCGTTCCCTGGTGGTGTGTTCGAACGGTGGGGTGACACCGACGGCCCGGAGCCGGGGGTGTATGTCGAGTTCCACCCCCCGCGGCAGTCGTGTAACGACGCTCGGGTGTTCGGTCCTGGTGAAGCGGAACGACTCGGTTCGGTGGGCGACAAGACGGAGCCCGCGTGATGGGGTTGTTCATAGCCTTCGCTGTCCCGCTGGTCGCGTTCTTCGCGGTGGTGTTCTGGCCTCAGCGGATACCGAAACAGGGGCGGGACCGGATCGAACGCGAAGATACGCGTCAGCAAGGCGGTATCTAGATGACCGGCGAGGGTCTTCCGGTACGTGATCCCGGTACGAGATCGGGTCTGTTTCTTCTCTCCAGCTTTGACGAGTGGGAACCTCCAACGCCCGATCTTCTGGAGCGAGTTAGGTCCGGTCTGACATCGAAATCGGGGGATAACCGTTGAAAACCATTACTGGGCTGATCGCTGCGGCTGTGCTGATCGGCATGAGTCCAGCAGCTACCGGCACGGCCCACGCCGCCCGCAGTTGCGATTTCGAGTTCACGCACTCGGTGCCGACAGTGCTACCGCCCCAGATCACAGGCGACGGCATTGCCGCGTGTGATGTCCCGCCGGACGAACACATAGTCGTCTTGGCGTTGCAGCACGAGGAGGGCGGTCGGTGGGAGGTTGTCTCTACCCGAACCGATTCGACCATCCCCCCACCGTTCCGGGGCGGTGGACACTCCTACGCGGTGTCCGCCGCGTGCTACGCCGGGAAGTGGCGTGTCAGCGTCGGTATACGCGGCAAGATTCAGGGGCACCAGTTCACCTACAACAACGCATCCGGCGCGGTGGAGGTCCCGAACTCCGAGTGCCCCAACCGGTTCTGACCAGAGGAGCGGTATGTCTACCACGGAACCCCCCGGCGCACTCGATGAGGAAACCTCGGTGCGGCTACGAGACCAGCTTCAACAGATCACAGAGGAAGCGGGCCGGTACCTCGGTCCGGAGCACCGGGCCATAGCCGCACTGATCCAGGCTGCACGGGAGTTGGCCCTAGCCACCTTCCCCAAGTCGGGGCAGTACGCCGAGTACACGCCGGACGAGTGAGCCGGAGCGGAATCGAGGACGGTGCCCCCAGAGTCCGGTCTGGGGGCACCGGTACGCTCGCAGATCCCTTTCGCGGGGACGCGAATGCGCCCTTCACGGTAATCGTGAAGGGCGCATTCGCCTTCGGCGTCATCGCGCGGCCGGGTCACAGCCCCAGCGGCCCGGCTGCGCGGCGCCTGCCCTCCGTCGGACCTGGGCCGGGCGTTGCCCGACCCCGTCCGTCCGGCGGGGTGCCTCAGGACGCGGGAATGTACCGCTCCCGCAGCTTGCGCTTGTAGAGCTTGCCGTTGGGATCGCGCGGCAGTTCGGGCAGATAGTCGATCGACTTCGGCATCTTGTATTTCGCTAACTGCGTGGCGGCGAAGGCGAGCAGTTCCTCGGTGAGCGCGTCGTCGCCCTCGGTTCCGTCGACGGGCTGTACGACCGCCTTCACCTCCTGGCCCCAATCCGGATGCGGGACGCCGAAAACCGCGACGTCGGCGACCTTCGGATGCGTGATCAGGACGTTCTCGACCTCCGCCGGGTAGATGTTCACCCCGCCGGACAGGATCAGGTCCGAGCGCCGGTCGTGCAGGTAGAGGTAGCCGTCCTCGTCGAGGTGCCCGATGTCGCCGACGGTGAACAGGTCACCGACGCGCGAGTCCTCGGTCTTGGCCTTGTCGTGGTGGTACTCGAAACTCGAAGCGCCCATGCGCATGTAGACCAGGCCGGTCTCGCCCGCGGGCACCTCGGAGCCGTCCTCCTCGCTGAGCACCTTGATCACCGACCACGGCCACGCCTTGCCGACCGAGCCCGGCTTGCGCAGCCAGTCGGCGCCGTTGATCACCGTGCCGCCACCCTCGGTGGCCGCGTAGTACTCGGTGACCGTCGGGCCCCACCATTCGAGCATCTGCCGCTTGGTCTCCTGCGGGCAGGGCGCGGCGCCGTGCACCATGCTGCGCAGGGAGGACACGTCGTATTTGGCGCGCACCTCCTCCGGCAAGGCCAGCAGCCGGTGGAACTGGGTGGGCACCATGTGGCTGTGCGTCACCCGGTGCTTGTCGATCAGCCGCAGCATCTCCTCGGCGTCCCAGCGGTCCATCAGAACCAGCTTGTGGCCCAGGTTGATCGAGATGGTGGCGAAGTTCAGCACCGCCGTGTGGTACAGCGGCGAGCCGCAGATGTGCACGTGGTCGTCGTAGGGCGCGAGTTCGAACAGGCCGAAGAACGCGGTGGTGTGCGCCGGGACCACATCGGGGTCCGCGCCGGTGAGCGGCCGCCGGACGCCCTTGGGCCGTCCCGTGGTCCCCGAGGTGTAGAGCATCGGCGCGCCGGTGCTGCGGTCGGACGGACGGCCGGTGTCGGCGGCGCCGAGCCAGGCCACCGACTTGAAGCCCTCGATCTCGCCCACCGCGAAGCGCGCCGTCGCGGGCAACCCAGCCTCGTCGGCGGCGGCCTTGGCCGCGGCGGCGAAACGATCGCTGGCGATGAACGCCTTCGCCTCGCTGTCGGCCAGGATGTAGGCGACCTCCGGACCGGTGAGATGCCAGTTCACCGCGACGATGTACAACCCCGACTGGTAGGCCGCGAAGTACGCCGCGATCGCCTCCACGCAGTTGTGCACCATGCTCACCAGCACGTCACCGGTTTTCAGGCCGAGCCCGCGCAAGCCGGTGGCGTAACGATTGGCGAGCGTGGCCAATTCGCGATACGTCACCTCCCGGCCCGAGGGATCGACCATCGCGATCCGATCGGGTTCGGCTTCGGCGATGTTCCACAGACCGAGAATTTTCACTGGCTCCGGTACGGGGGGATTGTGCGGAGCCGACGGGGCGGGTGAGGCAGTCACCCCATTGAATTTAGAACGTGTTCTACTATTCGACAAGGGGTGCCAGCCGATGCAATTGCGCGACATCGGGAACCGACACCAACATCATCGTGACGCCCGCGGCCTCCCAGACCCGCAGCTGTTTGCGGACATGCTCCTCGTCTCCGATGATCGCGGTGTCCAGAATCAGCTCGTCCGGCACCGCCGCTGCGGCCTCCGCCTTCTTGCCCGACTGGAACAACTTGCCGATCTCGTCGACCTCGCGGTCGTACCCCATGCGCCGGTACACCTGGGCGTGGAAGTTCAACTCCGGCGCGCCCATGCCGCCGATGTAGAGCGCCATGATCCAGCGCATCCGCTCCAGCTCGCCCGCCGGGTCGTCGGTGATCACCACCTGACAACTCGCGGCGATCTCGAAGTCCTCCCTACTGCGCCGCGCGCCCGCCCGCGCGAAGCCCTCGTCGAGCCACTCGTCGTACATCCCGGCCAGCCGGGGCGCGTAGTAGATGGCCAGCCAGCCGTCGGCGATCTCGGCGGTGAGCGCCACGTTCTTCGGCCCCTCCGCGCCCAGCCAGATCGGCAAATCCGCACGTAGCGGATGGACGATCGGCTTCAGCGGCTTGCCGAGCCCGATCGAACCCGGCCCGGTGTAGGGCAGCGGGTAGTGCGGGCCGTCGCTGGTGACCGGCGCCTGCCTGGCGAGCACCTGGCGCACGATCCCGACGTACTCACGGGTGCGCTGCAACGGCTTGGCGAACGGCTGGCCATACCAGCCCTCCACTACCTGCGGACCCGAGACGCCCAAGCCGAGAATGGCGCGGCCACCGCTGAGATGGTCGAGGGTGAGCGCGTGCATGGCGGTCGCCGCCGGCGTGCGCGCCGACATCTGCACCACCGATGTGCCCAGGCGGACGCGCCGTGTGGCCGAACCCCACCAAGTGAGCGGACCGAAGGCGTCCGACCCCCATGACTCGGCGGCGAAGACGGCGTCGAACCCGGCTTCCTCGGCCGCCACCACCAGCTCCCCCGCGTTCGCGGGCGGCTGGGCCATCCAGTACCCGAGTTGCAATCCGAACTTCACGCCGGACCCCTTTCCGATCAACTGCTTGCCACCAGAGTTAGAACCTGTTCTACTCGATATCGTGACTCAGGGGAATACTGCATCCACGGCAATCGCTGGTGGTAGCGGCACGGCATTGAACACGGGCGCCGTGCCCGAGGTACTCAGCGCGCCCCTGCGGGTGCGTTTCGATTACACCCGCTCCGTCGGCACCACCATCGGAACCTTTCTGACCCGATTGCGCGACCACAAGATCGTCGGCGCGCGCGGGTCGGACGGCCGGGTGATCGTGCCGCCGCCGGAATACGATCCGATCACCGCCGAACCACTGACCGAGTTCGTCGACGTCGCCGACACCGGCACCGTCGAATCCTGGACCTGGGTGCGCGAGCCGCTGCCGGGCCAGCCGTTCGACCGCCCGTTCGCCTGGGCGCTGATCCGGCTGGACGGCGCGGATACGACGCTGCTGCACGCCGTCGACGTCGCCGCACCCGAGGACATCCGCAAAGGCTTACGGGTGACCGCCCGCTGGGCCGAGCAGACCGAGGGCAGCATTCGCGACATCCTCTGCTTCGAGCCGGGCGAGAAGGCTTCGGCACCGGTGGAGTCCGCCTCGGCCGATCCGGTCACCATGATCACGACGCCGGTCGACCTGTCCTACAAGCACACCGCCTCGCCGCAGGAGACCGTGTACCTGCGCGGACTCGCCGAAGGCAAGCTGATCGGCGCGCGTACCGACGCCGCGGGCAAGGTGTACTTCCCGCCGCGCGGCGCGAATCCGACCGACGGCAGGCCGACCGACGAGTTCATCGAACTGTCCGATCACGGCACCGTGACCACCTTCTGCATCGTCAATGTGCCGTTCATGGGCCAGCGGATCAAGCCGCCCTACGTCGCGGCCTACGTGCTGCTGGACGGCGCGGACATCCCGGTGCTGCACCTGGTGCTCGGCTGCGACGCGAGCGAGGTGCGTATGGGCATGCGGGTGCAGGCGGTGTGGAAGCCGCGCGAGGAGTGGGGCTACGGACTGGAGAACGTGGACCACTTCCGTCCCTCCGGCGAGCCGGACGCCGACTACGAGACCTATAAGCACCACCTCTGAGAGAGGCGCACGTTGACTGACAACGCCACCGACATCGCGGTCGTGGGCTTCGCCCACGCGCCGCACGTGCCGGAGACCTTCGGCACCACCAACGGTGTCGAGATGCTGGTGCCCTGCTTCCAGCAGCTCTACGACCGACTCGGCATCACCAAGTCCGATATCGACTTCTGGTGCTCCGGCTCGTCCGATTACCTTGCCGGACGCGCCTTCTCGTTCATCTCGGCGATCGACGCCATCGGCGCGGTGCCGCCGATCAACGAATCGCACGTGGAGATGGACGCCGCATGGGCGCTGTACGAGGCGTGGGTGAAACTGCGCTCCGGGCAGGCGACGACGGCGCTGGTGTACGGCTTCGGCAAGTCCTCCGCGGGCACGCAGCGCCAGGTGCTCACCATGCAGCTGGACCCCTACCTGGTCGCGCCGCTGTGGCCGGACGCCTGGTCCATCGCCGGCCTGCAGGCGCGCGCCGGTCTGGACGCGGGTCGCTGGACCGAGCGCGACATGGCGGCCGTCGTGGCAGGCGACGGTGATGCCGACAGCCTGCTCGACCAGCCCTACGTCGCGGATCCGCTGCGCGCGCACGACATCGCGCCGATCACCGACGGCGCGGCCGCCATCGTGCTCGCCGTGGGCGACCGCGCCCGCGAACTGTGCGAACGCCCCGCGTGGATCACCGGCATGGCGCATCGGATCGATACTCCCGTGCTCGGTGCGCGTGACCTCACCGTCTCGCCTTCGACAGCCGCCGCGGCCCAGGCGGCCACCGGCGGCGACGTCAGCGGCTTCGACATCGCCGAGCTGCACGCGCCGTTCAGCCATCAGCAGCTGATTCTCGCGGAGGCGATCGGGCTGAAGAACGGCACGAAGGTGAATCCGTCCGGCGGCGCGCTCGCGGCCAACCCGATGTTCGCCGCGGGCCTGGAGCGCATCGGCTTCGCGGCCGAGGCGATCATCGCGGGCTCGGCGAATCGCGCCCTGGCCCACGCCACCAGCGGCCCCGCGCTCCAGCAGAACCTTGTGACCGTCTTGGGATCGGAGAACCGATGAGCTTGCCAGCTGCGGTGCTCGGCACCGGACAGACCCATCACGTGACGAAACGGACCGACGTCTCCATGTCGGGGATGTGCCGCGAGGCCATCGATCGCGCCCTCGCCGACGCCGGACTCACCATCGCCGATATCGACGCGGTCGTGGTCGGCAAGGCGCCCGACGGGTTCGAGGGCGTCATGATGCCCGAGCTGTTCATGGCGGACGCGCTCGGCGCCACCGGCAAGCCGCTGCTGCGGGTACACACCGCCGGTTCCGTCGGCGGCTCCACCGGCATCGTCGCGACCAATCTGGTGCAGGCGGGTGTGCACAAGCGCGTGCTCGCGGTGGCGTGGGAGAAGCAGTCGGAGTCGAACGCCATGTGGGCGTTGTCGATTCCGGTGCCCTTCACCATGCCGGTCGGCGCGGGCGCGGGCGGATATTTCGCGCCGCACGTACGTTCCTACATCCGGCGCTCCAACGCCCCGGGCCACATCGGCGCCATGGTGGCGGTGAAGGATCGCCGCAACGGCGCCAAGAACCCGCTGGCCCACCTGAAGCAGCCCGATATCACGCTGGAATCGGTGCTCGCCTCGCAGATGCTGTGGGACCCGATCCGCTTCGACGAGACCTGCCCCTCGTCCGACGGCGCGTGCGCGATCGTGCTGGGCGACGCGGACGCCGCCGAGGCGGTCGAGGCCACCGGCCGCAAGGTCGCCTGGGTGCACGGCACCGCGATGCGTACCGAACCGACCACGTTCTCCGGGCGCGACCAGGTCAACCCGCAGGCGGGCCGCGACGCGGCCGCGGCGCTGTGGCAGGCGGCCGGCATCACCAACCCGCTCGAGGAGATCGACGTAGCCGAGATCTACGTCCCGTTCTCCTGGTTCGAACCGATGTGGCTGGAGAACCTCGGCTTCGTGCCGCAGGGCGACGGGTGGAAGCTCACCGACAAGGGCGAGACCGAGATCGGCGGCACCCTTCCGGTCAATCCGTCCGGCGGCGTGCTGTCGTCCAACCCGATCGGCGCCTCCGGGCTCATCCGGTTCGCCGAGGCCGCCAAGCAGATCATGCAGCGGGCCGGGGACTATCAGGTCGAGGGCGCGCGCAAGGCGCTGGGCCACGCGTACGGCGGCGGTTCGCAGTACTTCTCGATGTGGGTGGTCGGAGCGGAGCGGCGGTGACTGCGCTGAAGTTCACCGTCGGCATCGCGCTGAGTCCGCTGGACCAGCTGCCGGAGCTCGCGAAAACCGCCGAAGAGTGCGGTTTCTCGTCCATCGCCCTGCCGGATTCGTTGTTCTACATGAAGTCGGCGGCGGCGAAGTACCCCTACACCGCCGACGGCAGCCGGTTCTGGGGGCCGGACACCCCGTGGGTCGACCCGCTCATCGGCGCGACCGCCATGGCGGCCGTCACCAGCCGCATCCGCTTCTACACGAACGTGCTGAAGCTGGGTTCGCGCAATCCGCTGCTGCTGGCCCGGCAGGTCGGCTCGGTGGCCAACCTGTCGGGCAACCGGTTCGGTTTCGGCGTCGGAATCGGCTGGGCGCCGGAAGAGTTCGAGTGGTGCGGCGTGCCCTTCGCACGCCGCGGCGCGCGGGTGGACGAGATGATCGAGGTGATCAAGCTGGTGCTCGCCGGTGGCATGGTCGAGTACCACGGCGAGTTCTTCGACTTCGATCCGCTGCAGATCAGCCCGGCCCCGAGTGAGCCGGTGCCGTTCTATATCGGCGGGCACACCGACGCGGCATTGCGCCGCGCCGCGCGGGTCGGCGACGGCTGGACCTCGGCCATGATGACCTACGACCAACTCCGGAGCACCATCGGCAAGCTCGGCACGCTGCGCGCCGAGTACGGCCGGGCCGACGAGCCGTTCGAGATCCAGGCGGTGTGCGTCGATCGCTTCGGACGGTCGGGCTATCAGGACCTCGCGGACGCGGGCGTCACCGACGCGATCGTGGTGCCCTGGCTGGCCGACGGCATCGGATTCGACGGTGAACTCGCCGCCAAGCAGGACTCGCTGCGCAAGTTCGCGCGACAGTACATAGCCGAACCCGTGCTCGCCGCGCGGTGAGACCCATCAAACGGTCGAAGGAGGCCGTATGACCACCACCGAGCATCCGGCCCGGGCCGCGGGCCTTGCGTCGCAGGCCGCCGTGCGAGCACGGGACAAGCGTGCCTGGGTCGCGCTGTTCGCCGAGGACGGCATCGTGGAGGACCCCATCGGCCCGTCGGGCTTCGACCCGGAGGGCAAGGGCCACCGCGGCACGGAGGCCATCGCCGCGTTCTGGGACAAGGCGATCGCGAAGACCGATCTGATCGAGTTCCTGTTCGGCGACTCGTTCGCCTGCGGCAACGAGGTCGCCTTCACCGGCACGATCCGCAGCACCCTCGGCGGGCACCGGATCGACGCCGACGGCGTGTTCACCTACCGGGTGAACCAGGACGGCAAGATCGCCGCCCTGCGCGCGTTCTGGGAGGTCGATCGCGCCATGAAGACCGCGCGGCCGGCCGACTGACGCCACGGCCTACGAAAGGGGTCCCCGCACCGAAGTGCGAGGACCCCTTTCTGTGTCTCAGTGCGCGACGGGGCAGGTCTTGTAGTCGACCGGGAACTCCTTGATCCCGTTGAGCCAGCCCGAACGCAGCCGCTTGGGGTCGGCGACCTTGGTGATGTCGGGCAGGTGGTCGGCGATGGCGTTGAAGATGAGGTCGATCTCCAGCCGGGCCAGGTTCGCCCCGATGCAGAAGTGCGCCCCGGTGCCGCCGAAGGCCAGGTGCGGGTTGTCCGCGCGCATGATGTCGAACTTCTCCGGCTGGTCGAAGACCTCTTCGTCGAAGTTGGCCGCGCGGTACAGCATGACCACCCGCTGGCCCTTCTTGATCTGCACGCCGCCGAGCTCGGTGTCCTCCAGCGCGGTCCGCTGAAACGAGGTGACCGGAGTGGCCCACCGGATGATCTCGTCGGCGGCCGTGGCGGGACGTTCCTTCTTGAACAGCTCCCACTGGTCCGGGTTCTCCAGGAACGCGATCATGCCGTGCGAGATGGCGTTGCGCGTGGTCTCGTTGCCCGCGACGGCGAGCATGATCACGAAGAAGCCGAACTCCTCTTCGGTGAGCTTGTCACCGTCGACATCGGCTTCGATCAGCGTCGTGACGATGTCGCCGGCCGGGCACTGCTTGCGCGCGGCCGCCATCTGGTAGGCGTAGCCCAGGATCTCCGCGGTAGCCGCGACCGGGTCGGCGGTGCTCTCCGGGTCGTCGTAGCCGGTCATGTCGTTGGACCAGGAGAAGACCTTCATCCGGTCCTCCTGCGGGACACCGATCAGCTCGGCGATGGCCTGTAGCGGCAGCTCGCACGCGATCTGAGTGACGAAGTCGCCGGAACCCGACTCGGCCGCCGCCTTCACGATGGACTCAGCACGGGCCGACAGCTCCGCGCGCAGGCCGTTGATGGCGCGCGGGGTGAAGCCGCGCGAGATGATCTTGCGCAGCTTGGTGTGCTCCGGCGCGTCCATGTTCAGTAGAACGATCCGCTGCAGCTCGATCTGCTCCCGGGCGATGTCGTCGTTGAACCGCGGGATAGCGGTGTTCTCGTAACTGGAGAACACGTCGCTGCGCCGCGAGACCTCTTTGACGTCGGCGTGCTTGCTCACCACCCAGAAGCCGTCGTCGTGGAAGCCGCTGACGTCAGGGGACTGCGGGTTCCACCAGATCGGCGCCGTCCGGCGCAGTTCGGCGAACTCCTCGACCGGAACACGCTCGGCGTAGATGGCCGGGTCCGTGACGTCGAACCCGTCCGGAAGATTCGGCCGGGCATTCCCAGTGTCTACCACCAGATGTCTCCTTCGACAAACTGAAACACGTTCTATAATCATTGAAGCACAGGCGCGAGAACGAGGAAAGAAACCGGACAGATCCGCCCCTGACAAGTGCTATGAACGCGTTTCAGTTTTCTGTCCCATAATGAAAGGTTGGACATGGGCACACCCGTGATAGTCGAGGCCGCACGGACCCCGATCGGCAAGCGCGGCGGCTGGCTGTCGGGCCTGCACGCGGCCGAACTGCTCGGCGCGGCCCAGCGCGGGCTGCTCGAGCGCGCACACCTGGACCCCGCGCAGGTCGAACAGGTCATCGGCGGCTGCGTCACCCAGGCGGGCGAGCAGTCCAACAACGTCACCCGGGTCGCGTGGCTGCACGCGGGCCTGCCGTGGCAGGTCGGCGCCACCACGATCGACACCCAGTGCGGCTCCGCCCAGCAGGCCAATCATCTGATCGCGGGCCTGATCGCGGCCGGCGCCATCGACATCGGCATGGCCTGCGGCGTGGAGGCGATGAGCCGGGTTCCGCTGGGCGCCAACGTCGGCGAGAACGCGGGGCCGCGCAGGCCCGCGTCGTGGAACATCGACCTGCCCAACCAGTTCGAGGCGGCCGAGCGAATCGCCAAGCGGCGCGGCATCACCCGCGCGGACGTGGACGCGTTCGGCGCGCGCTCGCAGCGCTTGGCCGCGCAGGCGTGGGCAGAGGGCCGGTTCGATCGCGAGGTGCTCACCGTCACCGCACCCGCGGCCGACAAAGAGGGCAACCTCACCGGCGAAAAGCTCGATGTGTCAAGGGATCAGGGCTTGCGCGAGACCACCGTCGAAGGCCTGGCGAAGCTGAAGCCGGTCCTGGAGGGCGGCGTGCACACCGCCGGATCCTCCTCACAGATCTCCGACGGCGCCGCCGCGGTGCTGCTGATGGACGAGAAGGCCGCGCAGCGAGCGGGTTTGCGTCCGCGGGCACGGATCGTCACGCAGGCGGTGGTCGGCGCGGAGCCGGAGTTCCACCTCGACGGCCCGGTGCAGGCGTGCACCAGGCTGCTGGAGCGGTCCGGCATGAATATCGGCGACATCGACCTTTTCGAGATCAACGAAGCGTTCGCGTCGGTCGCGCTTTCCTGGGCTTCCGTACACCGGCCGGACATGGATCGGGTTAATGTCAACGGCGGCGCCATCGCTCTCGGACATCCGGTCGGCTCCACCGGATCCCGCCTCATCACAACGGCTTTGCACGAACTGGAGCGCTCCGACCGCAGCACCGCAATGGTTCTCATGTGCGCCGGTGGCGCACTCGCGACAGGAACGATCATCGAACGTTTGTAAGTTCAACTATTTCATGCGCGTTGGTTGAACATTCATCCCCTAGGGGCGCAAACGTGTCGTACGCCACACAAACCCATGTACCGCCGAGTCCATGAGATGTCAGCTATCTTGCGGCTATCAAGACCCCTTGCGTAGAGACCGCAGCGACGGGCCAGAACCGGTTCGTACCGCGGCTTCTCGAGAGGCCTTGGCGTGACCCGCAAACGCGACCGTCCCAGTGCCTTCGCCGCCTTCCGACCTAGAAGCTTCAAGGAAATCCGGAATCAGGCGTAGGTTTTCAGTTACTGAGCCGCTAATATCAATGATACGTATCCGAGATAACGACTGTTAGTACAGCGAAGGGAATTGGGCGGCTCACAATGGCTGATTTCGCGGCGCGGCTGAACAAGCTGTTCGAAACCGTGCATCCCCCGGGGCGTAAGCCGCACACCAACGCGGAGGTTGCGGCGGCGCTGACGGCCTCCGGACATCCGATTTCGAAACCGTACCTGTCGCAGTTGCGGTCGGGACAACGGACGAACCCGTCCGATGAGACGGTGGCCGCCCTGGCGAAGTTCTTCAAAGTCAAGCCGGACTACTTCTTCAACGACATCTATGCCGCCAAGATCGATCACGATCTGGAGCTGCTGTCCCAGCTGCAAGGCTATGGACTGCGACGGCTGTCGAGTAGAGCGTTCGACTTGTCCGAAGAATCACAGAACCTCCTCACATCCATGGCGGAGAAGTTGCGGGCAAGCGAGGGCTTGCCCGAAATTCCTCCGGATGGAACCGAATAGGTTCTTCTGCACGGCAGCACAGTGCGACCCATCGGGTCGCACTGTGCTGTGTTTTGCGCGCGCGTAAGCGGGCGAAGCACGCAACCGGCGTGCGGTCGTGCCCAGAGAAATTGGGGCGCGACCGCAGGCCGGTTAGTGCCGCCCTCCCTATGATGTGCTTACATATGCACTTTCGGTGCGGTTCGCCGGCAGTCGTTCATGCCGAAGAGGATTCCCGGTCCAACCGGTCTGTCCGAATAGTCCGATCGTTCGGCTATTGCGCCCGATTGATCGTATTTGCGCGAGGTCGATCAATTCCGAGCGCAGCCGGGCGCGGTGATCCGATAGGCGCGCAAGACGCGCCTGCACCAGCCGCCCGGACTAAAGCCTTCGGACGGAGCAATCCACCGCACTCACCCGGTCACCGCGCCGAGCAGGCTCGCGACCTTCCACGCGGGCCGAGCCCAGGCCGGACTGCTGGTCGCGAGCCGGGCCGCGCGGCGGATCCGATCCACGGCCGGCACCGCGAGCGCCACGATGCCCGCCATGTAGAGCACGATGGCACGGCCGACCCGCAGCCGAGCACAACGTCCAGACCGGACGACCCGGCGGCCGCCGAACCCGCTGCGGCCGAACCTGTTTCAGCGGTCGGCCGGGCAGGGGCCGCATCGACCTCCGACCGCTGCCACGGCACGGCCAGCGGAAGCCAAGGATCGCCGCTGTCGTAGGGCGGCGGCTCGGGATCCGCCGCGCACGATGGGCGGCAAAGTGGCACGTGGGCGGAAACCGTGCCGCCGCGCAGAGCGGGGCCCGCGACGGCGCCGGACGCTGCCTGCACACGGAACGCGCGACCTACTCTCATGCGCCGAGCCTTCCCCTCATCAGTCGAAGCGCAGTTCTGTGCCCGGTCGCCACTCTCACACGGGACTTTCCGAACGGACGGGTGCCCATACTAAACCCCGGTCCGCCAACGCGCCCGTTGAAGGGCCGACGCCGCTCAGGCGCCGTATACCGGCTCCGACGGAGTCGCTTTGGCGATCAGGTCGGCCACGACTGGTCCGAGCTCGGCCGGATCCCAGCGGGCGCCGCGGTCGGCGGGCTCACCATGCCGCCAGCCGTCGGCCAGCGCCACCTTGCCGCCTTCCACCTCGAAGACCCGCCCCGTCACCGCCGCCGACTGCGCACTGCCCAGCCATACGACCAGCGGAGACACGTTCTCCGGCGCCATCGCGTCGAAGCCGCTCTCCGGCGCCGCCATCATGTCCGCGAACACCGTCTCGGTCATCCTGGTGCGCGCGGACGGGGCGATGGCGTTCACCGTCACGCCGTAGCGGGCGAATTCGGCGGCGGCGGTCAGCGTCAGGCCCGCGATACCGGCCTTGGCCGCACCGTAATTGCTCTGTCCGACGCTGCCCTGCAGACCGGCGCCGGAGCTGGTGTTGATGATCCGTCCGTCGACCGGACGGCCCGCCTTGGCCTCCGCACGCCAATATTCGATCGCGTGCCGCATGGTCGCGAAGTGGCCTTTCAAGTGCACGCGCACCACCGCGTCCCACTCGTCCTCGCCCAGGTTGACCAACATCCGGTCGCGCACGAAACCGGCGTTGTTGACCAGCACGTCCAGCTTGCCGAAGGTATCGACGGCCTGGCGGACGAGCCTGCGAGCGCCTTCCCAGTCGGCGACGTCGTCGCCGTTGGCCACCGCCCGGCCGCCCAGCGCCTCGATCTCGGCGACCACCTGCGCGGCGGGCGTTTCCGCGGTGGCCGCGCCGTCGAGGGTCGAACCGATGTCGTTGACCACCACGCTGGCGCCCGCCGCGGCGAAAGCGAGGGCGTGCGCGCGGCCGATGCCCCGGCCCGCGCCGGTGACGATGACGACGCGCCCGGCGCAGATCTGCTCGGTGTCCATATGTGTCCTTCTTCGTGTGCGGTCTTGTTCAGGACTGCTGATCGGCATTGGAAGCGGCGAGGAAGGCGGGCCGTTCACCGCCGCCGTGCACCAGCAGGGTCGCGCCGCTGACGTATGCGGCCAGCGGCGAGGCCAGGAAGACGGCGCAGCGGCCGACGTCGTCGGGCCGGGCCATGCGGCCCAGAGGAATGGTCCGGCCCACCGCGTCGACGCCGTCCTGATCGCCGTAGTGCAGTCGGCTCAGCTCGGTGTCGACCGGTCCCACCACCAGCGAGTTCACCCGAACCTTCGGCGCCCACTCGACGGCGAGAGAGCCGGTGAGACTGTCCACGCCCGCTTTCGCCGCGCCGTAGGCGGCGGTGCCCGGCGACGGACGGTGCCCGCTGACGCTGGAGATGTTCACGATGGAGCCGCCCTCGTCCTGCCGCTGCATCACCGCGTTGGCAGCCTGCGCCAGCAGCAGCGGAGCGAGCAGGTTCAGCTCGACGATCTTGGTGTGGAACTTCTTGCTCGCCTCGGCGGCGAGTGCGAACGGCGCGCCGCCCGCGTTGTTCACCAGATGGTCGAGGCGGCCGTGGAGCTCGGTGATCGTGTCGATCAGGGCGCGCACCGCGTCCTCGTCCCGCACATCGCACGGCACGTAGTCGGTCGCGCGGCCGTCGACTTCGACGGGCGCGTCAGCCGGTCGCCGCGCACAGGCCACGACGGTAGCGCCTGCGGCGAGAAACGCCTTGCTCACGCCCGCGCCCACACCGCGCACGCCGCCCGTCACCAGAACGACGCGGCCGGACAGATCGATTTCGAGTGGCACCGTGCTAACCTACCAAGCAACTGCTTGCTTTGCCAATGCGTTCACACAGGATGGGACTTGCCATGGGGATCAACCGCCACTCCGAATCGACCGGAATCAGCGTGGTCACGGTCGACTATCCGCCGGTCAACGCCATCCCCACGGACGGTTGGTTCGCCATCGCCGACGAAGTGCGCGCGGCGGGCCGCGACCCGGACACCAAGGTGGTGGTGCTGCGCGCGGAGAACCGCGGTTTCAACGCGGGTGTGGACATCAAGGAGATCCAGAGCAAGCCCGGCCATCAGGCGCTCATCGACGCCAATCACGGCTGCTTCGAGGCGTTCGCGGCGGTGTACGAGTGCCAGGTGCCGGTGATCGCGGTGGTGCAGGGCTTCTGCCTCGGCGGCGGCATCGGCCTGGTGGGCAACGCGGATGTCGTGATCGCCTCCGACGATGCGACCTTCGGGCTGCCCGAGGTCGACCGCGGAGCGCTCGGCGCGGCCACCCACCTCGCCCGGCTGGTACCGCAGCACTTGATGCGCGCGCTGTTCTACACCGCGAGCACGATCACCGCCCAGCAGCTGCACCACTACGGCTCGGTGTACCAGGTGGTGCCGCGCGCCGAACTCGACGCCGCCGCCTTGGAGCTGGCCAAGAACATCGCGGCCAAGGACGGCCGGGTGATCCGGGCGGCCAAGCGGGCGCTGAACGGCATCGACGTGCAGGACGTGCACCGCAGCTACCGGTACGAGCAGGGATTCACCTTCGAACTCAACCTCGCCGGCGTCGCCGACGAGATCCGCGCCCGGTTCGACGACGACCTCGCGGCGCGCAAGAGCGGGCAGTGAGAGAGGAATTACCCATGCGAGACAAGCGGATGTCGCTCGACGAGGTCGTCGGCGAGCTGCGCAGCGGGATGACCATCGGCATCGGCGGCTGGGGGTCGCGGCGCAAGCCGATGGCCCTGGTGCGAGCCATTCTGCGTTCGGACCTCACGGACCTGACCGTGGTCGGTTACGGCGGCCCCGATCTCGGGCTGTTGTGTTCGGCGGGGAAGGTGCGTAAGGCGTACTACGGCTTCGTATCGCTGGATTCCGCGCCGTTCTATGACCCGTGGTTCGCCAAGGCGCGCACCTCGGGTGCGCTGGTCGCCCGCGAGATGGACGAAGGCATGCTCAAGTGCGGGCTGGAGGCCGCGGCGGCGCGACTGCCGTTCCTGCCGATCCGCGCCGGGCTCGGCTCGGACGTCCCGAACTTCTGGGAGGGCGAGCTGAAGACGGTCGAATCGCCCTATCCCGTCGATGGCACGCCGGAGACCCTGACCGCCATGCCCGCGCTGAATCTCGACGCGGCGTTGGTGCACCTGAACCTCGGCGACGCGCACGGCAACGCCGCCTACACCGGCGTCGACCCCTACTTCGACGATCTGTTCTGTCTGGCGGCGCAGCGCCGCTACGTCTCGGTCGAGCGCGTCGTGGAGACCGACGAACTGGTGAAAACCGTTCCGCTGCAATCTCTGCTGCTCAACCGCATGATGGTGGACGGCGTGGTCGAGGCACCCGGCGGCGCGCACTTCACCCTGGCGGCCGACGACTACGGCCGGGACGAGAAGTTCCAGAAGCACTACGTCGAGTCCGCGAAGACGCCGGAGTCGTGGCAGCGGTTCGTCGACACCTATCTGACCGGCTCCGAGGAGCAATACCAGGCCGCCGTCCGCCGATTCGCCGAGGAGGCGTGATGACCAGCACCGAAACCGTCACCCGCGCCGAGATCTGCGCCATCGCCTGCGCGGAGATCTTCAGCGGCGCGGGTGAGATCATGGCCAGCCCCATGTCGCCGATGTCCATCATCGGCGCGCGGCTGGCCAAGCTCACCACCGAACCGGATCTGCTGCTGTCCGACGGCGAGGCGCTGCTGTTCGCCGAGACTCCCCCGCTGGGCGGCAAAGCGCCGATCGAAGGTTGGATTCCGTTCCGGAGAGTCTTCGACGTGGTGGCGTCCGGGCGCAGGCACGTGGTGATGGGCGCCAATCAGATCGACCGGTTCGGCAACCAGAACCTTTCGGCGTTCGGCTCGTTGCAGCAGCCGACCCGGCAGATGTTCGGTGTGCGCGGCGCGCCGGGCAACACGATCAATCACGCCACCAGCTACTGGGTCGCGCGGCACACCAAGCGCGTGTTCACCGAGAAGGTCGACATCGTCTCCGGGGTGGGCTACGACAAGGTCGACGCGGCCGACCCGGCATACCGCTTCCACCACCTGCACCGCGTGGTGACCAATCTGGGCGTCTTCGATTTCGAAGGCCCCGAGCACACCATGCGCGCCCGCAGCCTGCATCCCGGCGTCACCGCCGACGAGGTAGCGGAGAACACCTCGTTCGAGATCGCCGGGCTCGGGGAGGCGGGCGAGACGCGGCAGCCGACCGCCGAGGAGCTGCGGTTGATCCGTGAGGTGCTCGACCCCAGAAAGATTCGCGAAACCGAGGTCCCGTCATGAGCCCGCGCTTGCGTACCCCGCTGACCGATCTGGTCGGCATCGAACACCCGATCGTGCAGACCGGCATGGGCTGGGTCGCGGGTCCGAGCCTGGTGTCGGCCACCGCCGAAGCCGGTGGGCTCGGCATCCTCGCCTCCGCCACCATGACCTTCGCCGAACTCGAGGCGGCCATCGCGAAGACCAAGGCGCACACCGCGAAACCGTTCGGCGTGAACATCCGCGCCGACGCCGCGGACGCGCCGGAACGCATCGATCTGCTGATCCGGGAGCAGGTGGCGGTCGCGTCGTTCGCGCTCGCGCCCAAACAGGACCTGATCGCGAAACTGAAAGACGCCGGAGTGGTGGTCGTTCCGTCGATCGGCGCGGCGAAGCACGCGGTCAAAGTCGCATCGTGGGGCGCCGACGCCGTGATCGTGCAGGGCGGCGAGGGCGGCGGGCACACCGGCCCGGTGGCCACCACCCTGCTGCTGCCCTCGGTGCTGGACGCGGTGGACATCCCCGTGGTCGCCGCGGGCGGATTCTTCGACGGGCGCGGCCTGGCCGCCGCCCTGGCCTACGGCGCGGCGGGCGTCGCGATGGGCACCCGGTTCCTGCTCACCCAGGAGAGCACCGTCCCCGATGCGGTCAAGCAGGAGTACCTGCGGCGACAGCTCCAGGACACGGTGGTGTCGCTCAAAGTCGACGGCATGCCGCACCGCGTCCTGAACACCGAACTGGTGCAGCGGCTGGAGCATTCGGGCCGCTGGCGCGGCCTCGCCGCCGCGGTGGGCAACGCGGCCCGGTTCAAGAGCATGACCGGCATGAAGTGGTCCGCCATGATCCGCGACGGGCTGGCCATGCGAAAGACCAAGGATCTCAACTGGTCCCAGGTCGTCATGGCCGCGAACACGCCGATGCTCCTGCGCGCCGGATTGGTCGAGGGCAACACCCAGGCGGGCGTACTCGCGGCGGGACAGGTCACGGGGATCATCGACGACCTGCCCACGTGCAAGGAACTGATCGATCGCATCGTCACCGACGCGGTGGAGCGGATCGAGATGATCGCGACGCTGGCCCGGGACAAGCAGTCGGCGGGGACAGGGTCGGACTGAGGGATGGCGGCCGCCGGTTCAGCCCGGGGCCGCCCCACCCGTGTCCAGATCGAAATGACCGACGCATCGGGCGACGGCCCGCATATCCGGCCGGGTGAACCGGGCCATGATCGCGGGGGCTGCCGGTCGCCGGCATGCAGTGATAACGGCAGATTTGCCCATACTCTGGATGGTCCCCGCAATGGCGTCTTACGCTGGACTTACAACGAACTAACGAGGTTCGCCTGTCGATCGCCAGCCGCCATGAGACAGGCGAACCGTCAGACTCGATCACCATCCCCTCGACTCGAGCGGAGGCCGCGATGCCCGCGACGAACGAGATCTCCGTGCACAGTACCGCTTTCGACCATGGCGACCCGATTCCGGCGGTCTACACCTGCGAAGGCAGGAACGAGCCGCCGCCGCTGAACTGGACGATTCCCCCGAAAGCCGCCACCTCGGCGCTGATCGTGGACGACCCGGACGCCCCGAGCGGCCTGTTCACACATTGGGTGGTCAGCAATATCCCGCCGACGACCACGTCCAGTGCGGAGGGGGAGACACCCGCGGGCGGGGTGGTCAGCCTCAACAGCGCGAACCGCGCCGAATACTTCGGACCGTGCCCACCCGCGGGCACCGGCGTCCACCATTACCGATTCATCGTCTACGCGCTCTCGCGCCCTGTAGAGGTAGACGCCCGAACGTCAGCCGACGACGCGAGGTCCGCGATCGTCGACGCGAGCATCGGAGACGGTCAGCTCGTCGGCACCTATACCGTCGACTAACGAAAAGCCCTGGACAGCGGACCAGGAGTGCAAGCGGATCGCTTGTCGGTGCGCCGCGGGAACACGCCGGATCGAAATATGGAAAGGACTGTGGCACAGACCATTATCAAACGATGTCATCGGACGAGCGGACCGGAAGGAAAATGAACCGCCCCGGCTTTCCTGCCGGTGTTTTACGGGCCGGTAGTCACTCGGCCCATCGGTCTGTGTCAGCGTAGTGCGCTGCCTCGTACTCGGTC
>NZ_JBSGCA010000049.1:0-51668 GCF_053601535.1 Nocardia sp. NPDC004718 | reverse complement strand
CGAACGGAACGGCGTTGCGGTTCACCGTGATACCGATCTCGTGCAGCAGGTCCTCGCCCTGCTGGCCGTCGAGTTCGGAATTGCGCAGGTCGACCTGGACGACCTTGGCCGCGCCGACGGACTCGGCGATCGCGGCCTGGACGTCGGCGGGCACCTCGCGGGCCACGCGCAGCACCACGGTGGCGCCTTCCTTGTCGACGTCCTGGGTCAGCTGCGCGGCCAGGATGTCGACCTCGGCCTCGCCGAGCTTGGTGCCGATCTTGCCCAGCGCGCCCGGCCGGTCGTCGTAGTTCAGGATGGCCAGGTTGAGGCCCTCGGCGCGCATGTCGTAGTTGCGGCCGTTGACGTTGACGATCTTCTCCACCAGCTGCGGCTCGGTCAGCGTGCCCGCCACGTTCAGGGTGCTGCCGTCGCCGAACACGGCGCGCAGGTCGACGACGCTGCGGTGGCTCGGGCTCTCCGTCGCGGTGGTGACCTCGGCGGTGATGCCCCGCTCCTTGGCCAGCGCGGGCGCGTTGACGAAGGTGACCTGGTCCTCGACCAACGCGGAGAAGATGCCGCGCAGCGCGGACAGCTCGAGTACGCCGACCTCTTGCGCGGCCAGCTCGCCGCGCACCTGCACCTCCACGCTGACCGGCAGCTCGTTGGACAGCGCGCCGAGCAGGGCGCCCTGCTTGCGGACGATGTCCAGCCAGGGGGCGACTTCTTCGCCGACGGCGCCGCCGGTGACGTTCACCGCGCCGGGCACGAATTCACCCGCGAGCGCCAGCAGCACCGACTTGGCGACGTCGGTGCCCGCGCGGTCCTGCGCCTCGGAGGTGGAGGCGCCCAGGTGCGGGGTCACGACGACCTGCGGCAGGTCGAACAGCGGGCTGTCGGTGCACGGCTCGGTCTCGAACACGTCCAGGCCCGCGGCGCGCACGTGGCCGGACTTGATCGCCTCGGCCAGTGCGGCCTCGTCGACCAGGCCACCGCGCGCGGCGTTGACGATGATCACGCCGGGCTTGGTCTTGGCGATGGCCTCCTTGCCGATGAGGCCCTTGGTCTCCGGGGTCTTCGGCAGGTGGATCGAGATGAGGTCGGCACGCTCGAGCAGCTCGTCCAGGCTGAGCAGCTCGATGCCCAGCTGCGCGGCGCGCGCGGGCGACACGTAGGGGTCGTAGGCGACGATCTTGGTCTCGAAGGCGGCCAGTCGCGCGGCGAACAGCTGGCCGATGCGGCCGAGGCCGACGACGCCGACGGTCTTGTCGAAGATCTCGACGCCGTTGAACTTGCTGCGCTGCCAGGTGTGCTCACGCAGCGTGGCGTCCGCGGCGGGGATCTGGCGGGCGGCGGACAGCAAGAGGGTGACCGCGTGCTCGGCGGCGGTGTGGATGTTCGAGGTGGGCGCGTTCACGACCATGACGCCGCGCTCGGTGGCGGCGGGAACGTCGACGTTGTCCAGGCCGACGCCCGCGCGGGCGACGATCTTCAGGTTCTTCCCGGCTTCCAGGACCTCGGCGTCGACCGTGGTCGCCGACCGCACGAGCAGCGCGTCGGCCTCGGGCACCGCGGCCAGCAGGGCCGGGCGGTCCGGTCCGTCCACCCACCGGACCTCGACACCGTCACCGAGCGCGTCGACGGTCGACTGGGCGAGCTTGTCGGCGATCAGAACTACAGGACGGCCTGCTTGGCTCACGTGGAGTACTCCTGGGGAATGGGGTCGGCAATTACCGCCGACCAGCTTAGTGCGCGCGATTTCCGACCCGGCTGCCACCTGGTAGGCGGCCGTCGTCAGTCCCGACGCTGGCAAAAATATGCAGACCGGTCTACAGTCACCGCATGGGCGTCAAAGGCACCGAGACTCGCGGCAAACTCGTCGACGCGGCGCGCACGCTGGTGGAGCGGCACGGTTACTACGGCGCCGGGCTCAACCAGATCCTGGCGGCCAGCGGGGCGCCGCGCGGATCGCTGTACTTCCATTTCCCCGGCGGCAAGGACGAATTGGTCGCGGCGGCGGTCGCCCAAGCGGGCAAGGAGATCGCCGCGCTGATCGACACCATCGAGCCCGGCGATGCCGCCGAGGCCGCGAGCAGGCTGCTCCGAGCGTTCGGCGACCGGCTGGAAGCATCCGGCTGGCAACAAGGCTGCCCGGTCGCCACCGTCACCCTCGACGTCGCGGCGGCGAACGACCCGATCCAGGCCGAGTGCGCCGCCGCCTACGCCGCATGGGAGCAGGCGCTGCGCATCCGGCTGCGGGCCGACGGCCGTGCCGATGCGGACGATCTCGCGGCAGCGGTGCTCGCGATGGTCGAGGGCGCACTGCTGCTGGCACGTGCGCAGCGAAGCCGTGAACCCTTGGAACGGGTCGAACGCACACTGCGCGCCATGATCTGAGGCCGAATCCGCCGATACCGCAGGAAGTTTTCCATGTCCACAGAATATGTAGACCGGTCTAGTAAGGAGGACGTCATGTCCGACAGCATCGTTTTCGGAGCCGCCGGGTTCCTCGGCCGCAATGCGGTCGCCCGCCTGCTCCAGCAGGGGCATTCCGTCGCCGCCGCATTGCGTGCGGGCAGTGAGGAGCGGCTCACCAGTTGGCTGCGCAGACAAAGCGTGGACGAGAGCGGGTTGGAGATCCTCACCTGCGACGTGACCGCGCCGGACCTCGGCCTGCCCGCCGAGTTCGACGCGTCCGGCGTGCGCGACGTGTACAACTGCGCGGCCCGCTTCGCCTTCGGGCTCGCCCCCGAGGACGCGTACGCGGTGAACGTCACCGGGGCGCTGCGAGTGCTGGAGTGGGCCGCCGCCCTCCCCGAGCCGCGACGCGTCGTGCACATCACCGGGTACCGGATCACCGTGGAGGAATCCGAGGAGCAGCACTACGAGAACGGCGCGTACGGCGCGTCGAAATTCGAATCGGATCCGCTGCTGCGCCGCCGGGCGGCAGAACTCGGCGTCGCGCTGACCGTCGCGAACCCGAGCAGCGTGATCGGACCCGGTCAATACATCGGGCTGGCGAGCGTCGTCGAGGATCTGTGGAACGGGCGGCTCCCGGCTCTCCCCGGCGGGCCCGAGACCTTCGTGCCGATCGTGGATCTGGACTACTTCACGGATTTCTTGATCAGCCTGCCCACGCTGCCCGATACCGCGGGCCGGTCCTACACGGTTCTGGATGATCGGACTCCCGTACTGCCGAAGCTCGTGCGGCTACTGGCTGACCACCTGGGCGTCCGCGCGCCCCGGTTCTCGATTCCGGTCGGCGTCATCTCGAAGCTTCCGCCCGCACTCACCGGCGCCGACCCGGAGACGCTCAGCTTCATCGCCGACGACCGCTACGACACATCGGCGGCACGGGAAGTGGCGCGCCGAGCCGGGCTCACCATGCCGCCGACCGAGGCGACCCTCCTGGGCTGGGCCGACCATCTCGTGGCCACCCGGTTCGGCGCGGTGGCCGATGACCCGACAGCCGGTTTCGCCGACGGCGTCTGGGTTGGCGGCGAGCGCGTCCGCCCCGCTTACGTCCTGGTGCACGGCCTTCCGTTGGACGGCGAGTCATGGAACGAGGTGCGCGCGGAACTGGACGGGCCCGCCCTGGTCGTGGACCTGCCCGGCCTCGGGCGTTCGGCGCCAGGGGATCGTGACGCGGTGCTGCCGGGATTGCTCGCTTCGGTGCGCACGCGCCCCGTTCTGGTCGGCCACTCGCTCGGCTGCGGCCCGGTGCTGCGGTACGCGGCGCGGCATCCTGACCGAGTCTCCGGCGTGGTGCTGGTCGCGCCCGCCTTCTTGCAGCCGCGGTCGGGCCGGCTGCTGCGCTCGCCACTCGCGACCGCCGCGATGCGTCGGATCTCGGCGGCGGCCTTGTCGAAACGGCTCGGCGTGCCCGAGAGCGACGCCATCGCGAGCGCTGCGGCGAACCTGCGCAGGCCGGGCGTCGCGGGCCGAACGGTCGGCGCGTTGCGCGAGGCGAGCGCTCCCGCGCGGCGTGCGGAGTTGCGAGCTCTGCTGGAACGGATCGACGTGCCGGTGCGGATCATCGCCGGTTCCGACGACCCGGTCACCGCCCCGACCGCGCGAGAGTGGATTTCGATCGAAGGCGCGGGCCACTACCCGCAACTGACCCACCCGGCGCGACTCGCGACCGAGCTCGCCGGGATCTCCGCCATTGCGGCGCGGGGCTGATCTCCACCTTCGACGTTGCGGCGCTGCCGGTTCGGGCACGACAACGGACACACGAACGCACCGTGGCCCTCCGACTCGACACGCGCCTCGTGCTTGCAGAGCGCATGACCACGTTTTGCCAACGGCGACCGCGCAGCGGCGGGCCCCCACACCATCAGGTGCGGGGGCCCGCTCCGTCACGCCGTCGGTCGGCGTGAGACCCGGTCGACCCTACTCGACCGTCACGTCGGTCAGCGGCCGCCGAAGGAACCCGTCCACAGGGTGTCGACAAGACCGTGCAGCGCGGCGCCAAGGGTGCCGAAAAGACCGTTCAGGGCAGCGCTACCGGTGTCGATGATAACGGGGATCATGGAAATACCTCTTCCTCGAAACTTATCCAGTCGAACTGGCTGACACGGGGCATGTCGGCGCCGGGTCGGCGACAGTTACAGAATTAGAATATTCAGTAATGCAGACCACAAATCGATTGGAATGTGACTCACGACACTCACTCCATTGCGAACGAGCTGGGAATCTATACGTTTGTCCAGGTCAAGACACCGAAAGTGCCGGAAGATTTCCCTCGCCAATAGAAGTCGAATGCGACATTCCAGAAAAATTTAGTACGAATCTCGCGCCACACCTGAAAAAGGGACTTCCGAGTGATTCGAGCCACTTCGACGAAGCCCGGCAATAGAGATATCAAATAACTTTCGAATACGTCGAAGGGGTGGACGGAGAAATGCTCGGCTCCACGTCGGCGGCCCCGTTCCCGATTCGCGGGGCGCCGCGGCGGAAGATCGTCAGGATGCCCCGACAGTGACCGATCGCACATCTTCGGACGGCTTGGTGGCCGCGACAGCGCGGGAGAAGGCGCGCACCCGCTGTGTCTCGCGATAGCGGCACCACACCAGTCCGAGCCGGGACTCGGCGATCCCGTTGACCGGCACGAAGGCCACCGGCCGTCGGCGGTGGGAATCCGCGGTGGGATAGCACAGCAACATCGCCCCGCGGCCGGCCGCCACCGCGGCGAGACCTTCTTCCAACGTGCCGACCTCGGGCCCGGTGCACACCCTTCGACCGCCCGGCGTGACGTCGAGCGCCTGAGCTCTGCGCCAATACTCCGGCGCGGGCGCGCGCACTCCTATCAGGGGAAGAGCGGCGAGTTCCTCTACCGACAATTCGGCCCGGCCCGCAAGCGGGTGGGTACTGGCCAGCGCGAGTGTCTGCAGCTGCCCCGCGAACACCGAGCCGAGCACGAGATCTCCCTCGCCCATCGGCAGCAGCACGACAGCGGCGTCGACCTCGTCGCGCCGCACCGCACCGAACGGGTCGGCCAGCGGTATCTCGACCAGCTCGGCCGAGCATTCCGGGTACCACTGCTGGAACAACTCCACCGCGGCCATCAGGTGATCGTTGCCCGCGCCTTGGAATCCGATGCGCAAGATCCCTTCCGCACCCCGGGCGGCGGCGCGAGCATCGTCGACCGTCGCGCGCAACGCGGCATAGGCGGGTCGCAGCGCGGCGAGGAAATCCGCGCCGAGCGGAGTCAACCTGACAGTGCGACTGGTCCGTTCCACGAGTTGTCCGCCGATGCGCCGCTCCAGCGAGCGCAGTAGCTGGCTCACCCGGCTCTGCGACACATACAGCCGAGCACCGGCCCGCCCGAAGTGCAGTTCCTCGGCGAGCGCGAGAAACGCTTCCAGTTCACGGACCTCCAACCCACTCATCTGCTTCCCTTCCACGGTCGATGAGTACAGCTCATAGAACTATGAGACCTTCGCCGTTGTTCCCCATACCGCGAGCCTTTTGTCTGGAAGACATGACACAGGTTCGAGAAGTCGTTGCTTCGCAGCCGGTATCGTCGCTACGCGGTTGGCTCGGAGTGGGCGCGGTGGCAGCGGGCACGTTCACGGTGGTCACCGCCGAGATGTTGCCGGTCGGACTGCTCACTCCGATCGGCTCGGCGCTGTCCGTGAGCGAAGGCCGCGCCGGTCTCGCGTTGACGGTGACAGGCCTGGTGGCCGCGCTGTCGGCGCCCTTGGGCACCGCGGCGCTGCGCCGAGTCGAGCGCAAAGTGGCGCTGTGCGGGTTGATGGCGGTGCTCGCGCTGGGCAATCTCGGCGCGGCCGCGGCGCCTACCTTCAGCGTGCTGATCGGGGCGCGGGTGCTCGTCGGCGTCGGCATGGGTGGGGTGTGGGCGATCGCGGCGAGCCTGGCGGCACGGCTGGTGCCCGAACGATCGGTCACCGCTGCGACCTCGCTGGTCTTTTCCGGCGTCGCGGTCGCGTCGGTGCTCGGCATTCCGGCGGGAACTTTTTTAGGGGCGCTCGCCGGGTGGCGGATCTCGTTCGTGGCCGCGGCCTGCCTGGCAGTATTGGTGCTGGCGGCTCTGACTGTGCTGCTGCCGCGTCTGCCCGCGACGGAAACCTTGGCATTGCGTGGCGTGTTGCGACTATCGCGGCAGCCCGGCTTGCGGATCGCCTTACTCGTAGTCGCCTTCCTGGTCACCGGCCACTTCGCTGCCTACACCTATGTGCGGCCGGTACTCGAGGAAGTGACCGGCGTCGATGCGGAAACGCTCGGGTCACTGTTGCTGATCTACGGGATCGCCGGTGTCGCAGGCAATTTCGGCGCGGGCACCGCTGCGGCGCGGGCACCGCGGAAGACCTTGATCGCGATCGGCTCGATTCTCGCCGCGACCACGATCGCCTTGCCCGTGCTGGGCGCCTCCCTCCCGGGGGCTGTCGTGCTGATGATCGTGTGGGGCGTGTCCTACGGCGGGGTCTCGGTGAGCACGCAGAGCTGGGTCTTCACCGCGGCGCCGCAGGCGAAGGAAGGCGCGTCCGCCCTGTTCGCGGGTGTTTTCAATGCCGCCATCGCGCTGGGGTCGCTGACCGGCGGTCTGGCGGCGGACGCGATCGGCTTGGCCGCCGCCCTGTGGCTGGGCGGGGCGCTCGCGATCTCGGCCGTATTCGTCGCCGCACTCGGGAAGTCCGCAGGGCAGGCCTGAACGACGAAAATGTAGCTGCGACAACCTCGCTGCGGCACCTATTATCGCTCCATGTCCCTGCGCGCGATACCGGATTCGATGGACCCGACGGTGGTCGGGTCCATCGATCGCGAGCTGGACCGGGTGGAGCTGGACCACCGGGTGTCGATCCGGTTGGCGATCGAAAGCGGCAGCCGCACGTGGGGCTTTCCGTCTCCCGATTCGGACTACGACTGCCGGTTCGTCTACGTCGCCGCACTGGAGACCTACCTGTCCCCGTGGCGCACCCGCGACGTGGTGGAGACGCCGCTCACGGACCTGCTCGACGTGAACGGCTGGGATCTGGCCAAAGCGCTGCGCTTGCTGGTGCAGGGCAACGCCGTGCTGATCGAGTGGCTGATGTCGCCGATCGTGTACCGCGGCGACCCGCTGTTTCGCGACCGATTGCGCGCGCTGGCCGATGAGGTCGCCGACCGTGACCGGGTCGCCCGGCACTATCTGCATCTGGGCGCCAAGCAGTGGGCGCTGTTCGAGCGCACCGGATCGCTGAAGAAGGTGTTCTACGCGCTGCGTCCGGCGATGGCACTGCGCTGGCTGCGCGAGCATCCCGCGGCGGCGGTGGCGCCGATGCATCTGCCCACACTGTTGCGGCAGTGCGAGCTGCCCGCGGAGTTGTCGGCGGCGGTGACCGGGCTGACCGACCTCAAATCGCGAACCCGCGAGATGGGCAGCGGGTCGGTGCCCGCGCCGATCACCGCGTTCATCGCCGCCGAATTCGCCTGCGCGGAGGAGGTTTTTGTCAAGTCTCCGGGCCGGGACCTCACCCGGGCCAGGGAGATCACAGCGGAGTTCTTCCGCTCCGAGGCACTGGCGGGCTGACGCCTACGAGGCGACTTTCCGATCGTCCTCGGCGACGGCGGCGGCGTAAGCCTGGGCGAGTCGTTGCGTGGCGGTGGGGCGGTCCGGATCCGGGCGCGGTATGCCGAGGTGGCTCTCGCGTAGTTCGTCCATGAACTCCGCCCACAGTCGCGGACCGCCCGCCTCGAGCAGTTCGGCCCGGACGCGGAGACGCCTGGTGGTCGGACGGTGCCGCAATCCCCACGCGCCGAGCTGCGCCATGATCGGGACCAATTGGATGGCCGGTTCGGTGAGCCGGTATTCGGCCTTCTGGCCGGGCCTGGTGTCCGCACGGCTGAGCAGCCCGGCGGCCACCAGGCGCTTGAGCCGGTCGGACAGGATGTTGGAGGCGATGCCCTCCTCCGATCCGGCCAGCAGCTCGCGGAAGTGCCGCCGGTTGCCGAACATCACGTCACGCAGCACCAGCAGCGTCCACCGATCGCCGATCACCTCGATCGTCGCGTTGATCGGGCATCCCGAACGTCCCTCCTCGCGCATCCGGCACTCCTGTCGGTCGTCAACTACTGCTTGCAATATACAACCAGTTGGCCGTACGCTGCCCACAACCGATTGCGAATTGCAATCACTTAGTGGGAATGAGTGGGCCATGCCGAAACTGCGCGTACACAACCTGGCGATCTCTCTGGACGGCTATGTCGCCGGTCCGAACCAAGGGCCGGACAATCCGCTGGGCGAAGGCGGCACGCGACTGCACGAGTGGGTCTTCGCGACCCCTTACGCCAACCCGGAGGCCACGAACGATCCCGGCGTCGACGATGAGTATCTGGCCGCGGGCGATCGCGGCATCGGCGCGACCATCATGGGCCGCAATATGTTCGGTCCGATCCGCGGAGCATGGCCGAACCACGAATGGACGGGTTGGTGGGGCGACAATCCGCCGTACCACCACGACGTCTTCGTCCTGACGCACCACCCACGCCCATCGTTCGGGATGGACGGCGGCACGACCTTCCATTTCGTGGAGGAAACGCCCGAAGCAGTGCTGCACCGCGCGCTCGACGCGGCGAACGGCCAGGACGTGCGCTTGGGCGGCGGCTGCTCCACGGTGCGGCAGTTCCTGCGGGCGCGACTGGTGGACGAGTTGCATTTGGCCGTCGTCCCGATCCTGCTCGGCGCAGGCGAGCGCCTCTACGACGACCTCGGCGAGCTGCCGGGCTACCAGGTCGCCTCGGTGACACACTCCCCCGCCGTCACCCATGTGACCTTCACCCGCTCCGAGGCGTGAGGACCCTCCGAACAAGCGGAAAGGCCCCGCACCGTCCCGGTGCGGGGCCTTTCGAAAGTCAAGTCGCGATCAGAGAACGCGGACGTCCTGGGCCTGCGGACCCTTCTGTCCCTGGCCGATCTCGAACTCCACGCGCTGCCCCTCATCGAGGGACCGGAAACCCGAGCCGCTCACAGCCGAGTAGTGCACGAAGACGTCGGGCCCGCCGCCGTCTTGTGCGATGAAGCCGAAGCCCTTCTCGCTGTTGAACCACTTCACAATGCCTTGAGCCATTTCATACTTTCTGTAGACGAGCCAGGTGGTGTTATCGAGATGCCCTGGTCTCGTAGATCAACGATGCCATGATCCGACGAATTACTCACGTTTCGCGCCACCAACTGTGAGCTAACGCTCACGAGGGCCCTCGGCTCGGTCGTGCGCGAGTGCACCCGCAATGCTCGCTCAGGGGCGGGCTGGTCTGTCACCTCCCACGCTCGGTCGGGTCCCGATCACGCGACATCGTCGGGGCCCGCCCGTCGGGTACCCGTACTTTTCGCCGGATAACGCCCGTCACCCTCCCTGACGAGCATGCCCCACCGACCCGCGCCGGGCAGCGTGGAGCTTCTTTGCGACGCGGCTCGAAACCGATACGGATTCGCTACCAGTTATCTTGTGCCGCAGCGCATTTCAGCGTACCACGCGTAGACTCCTACTTCAGCCTAGGTCCGTGGCCGATCGGGCGCACTGTTCATTAAGTTCTGTTCACGGCCGCAGGTAGCGCACCTGACGTGGTTTCGCCTCGTCGTAGGCGGCGCGGCCCGGCAGCTGCTCGGGCACGCCGACCTCCCACCAGGCGCCCGCGTCGGTCCACGACGACGGCCGCGTCCGCACAACCAGCACGGCGGGGCGCTGCTCGGCCATCGCCGTCGCCCGCGCCCGCAGGTACGCGTCACGAAATTCGTCCAGGTCGGCGGCGGTGAAAGCGGCACACCCCAGAGCGGCGGCATGGGCGGCGAAATCGACTCGGGGCGGTTGTTCCCGCGTGGTGCGGCAATCGGCATAGAGGTTGTTGAACGGCTCACCGCCCTGCCCCTCTTGCAGCCTCGCGATCACGGCATAGCCGTCGTTGTCGCAGACCACCGCGACGAACGGATGCCCGGCGAAGGCCGCCGAGAACAACTCCGAGTTCAGCATCAGATACGAGCCGTCGCCGAGCAGCGTCGTCACCACGCCGTCGGTGCGCGCCATGGCCGCGCCCCACGCGCCCGCCAGCTCGTAGCCCATGCAGGAGAAGCCGTACTCGACGTCCATGGTCGGCGCGCCACCGGTCGCCCGCCAGCCGCCGACGAGTTCACCGGGCAGACCGCCGGAGGCCGTCAGTACGTAGTCGTTCGGACCGCTCAGGTCGTTCACGGCGCCCACCACCTGGGCGTAGCTCGGCGCGCCCGGGGTCGGCGCGCGCAATTCATCGATGTGCGCGTCCCAGGCGCCCCGCTGCTCGGCGGCTCGCGCGGTCCACTCGGCGTGGACTCGCCACTCTCCCATCCGCCCGGTCATCTCGCACACGGTGGCCTCGGCGTCGCCGACCACCGCCAGCGCGCCGTGCTTGACGGCGTCGAAGCGTGCCACGTTGATGGTGACCAGGCGAACATCCGGTGCGAAGACCGTCCAGGACGCGGTGGTGAAGTCCTGCAACCGGGTGCCGACCGCGAGGACCAGGTCGGCCTCGGCCGCCATCGCGTTCGCCGACGCCGAGCCGGTGATGCCGAGCGGTCCCGCGTACAGCGGATGCTCGTGCGGCACCAGGGTGCGGCCCGCGGTGGTCTCCACGATCGGAATGCCGTGCTTCTCGGCGAATTCCAGCAGCGTGCGTCCCGCGCCCGAATACCGGACGCCGCCGCCGAGGATCAGCAGCGGACGGTACGCGGCGCGCAGTGCGGCGACGGCCTCGGCGAGTGCCCGGTGGTCGGGACGTGGCCGGGTGAGACGGTGCAGCACCGGCTCGAAAAGCGTGTCAGGGAAGTCGTAGGTCTCGGCCTGGACGTCCTGTGGAAGCGCAAGGACGACCGGGCCGGCGTCGGCCGGGTCGGTGAGCACCCCGGCCGCCTGGGGCAAAGTGGCGATCAACTGTTCCGGGCGTGTGACGCGGTCGAAGTAGCGGCTCACCGCGCGGAACGCGTCGTTCACGGTGACGGTCGGGTCGCCGAAGTGCTCGACCTGTTGCAGAACCGGGTCCGGCGCGCGTCCGGTGAAGGTGTCGCCCGGAAGGAGGAGGAGCGGGAGGCGATTCGCGTGTGCGACGCCCGCCGCCGTCACCATGTTGAGCGCGCCGGGACCGATCGATGAGGTGGCGACACCGACCTGACGCCGATGAGTGGCCTTCGCATAGCCGACGGCGGCCAGCGCCATCCCCTCTTCGGCGTGCCCGCGCCAGACGGGGAGTTCGGCGCGCCGCTCGTGCAGCGCGGTGCCGAGGCCGAGCACGTTTCCGTGGCCGAAGATCGCGAAGACGGCGGGGAACAACGGCGCCTCGCGCCCGTCGAGTGTCTCGGAGCGCTGGGCGATCAACCAGGCCACCAGTGCCTGCGCCGTGGTGAGCTTCATCCGATCCGTCCTTCGTGGGAAGTGACCGGGCAGCGCGGATCGATCGGCTCGGCGTCCCAGCGCGCCCGCACCCAGCTGTGCGCGGGGTCGTCGCAGAACGCCATCGATCGCTTGGGCGCCGGACCGGCCAGCACGTTGAGGTAATACATGGGGTAGCCGGGCGCCGCGACGCACGGGCCGTGATAGCCGCGCGGGATCAGGAAGACGTCACCGTCGCGGATTACGACGTTCTCGTTCACCGTGCCGTCGGCGGTATACGTGCGGTGCATGCCGAATCCCTCGCGGGACGGAGTGATGCCGTCCCGTCCGGCGATGCGGAAGTAGTAGATCTCCTCGTTGACGACCTCGCAGTCGCTCGCCTCATCATGCTTGTGCGGCGGATAGGACGACCAGTTGCCGTGCGGGGTGATCAACTCGCAGGCGTTGAGCTTGTCCGCGTGTTCCCACACACCGGGTATGCCGAAGTTGCTGACCTGACGCGTCGCGCTTCCCGCGCCTCGGATTTCGACCGGCACCTCCTCGGCGGGGCCGTATCTCGGCTCGAGCCGTCTCCCGCAGCGGGCCATCGGCAGTGCCACCTCGAGGTCCCCGCCTTCGGCCACGATTTCCAGTTCGGCGTCGCGCGGGACGTAGGCGAAATCCGTCACCCGGGTGAAGACCGATTTCCGGCCGGTCAGCGCGTAGGTCTCGCCGTCGACGCGTACCGTGCACGCTCCTGACAGCGGCAGGACGAACGCCTCGAACTCCCCCGTCCGCACGATCCGCGACTTCTCCGCATCGATCCGCAGCACACGCAGTCCGGCGTATGTCCATCCGGCGTCGTCGGGAGTCAGCAGGATCGGGTCACCGTCATGGCGCAGCGTTCCTTCCGGACGGTGCAATGTCATCGCGCCTCCTCTGTCCGCGGTCGGGAAGTACCGGCACCCCGGTCACTTCGCTCCTCATCGGGCTTCTTTCAGTAAGCGGGCGGCGGTTTCGACCGCCCTGGCGACGTCGCCGTCCGGCGGGTACAACAAGGTGCGGCCGACGACGAGACCACGAACAACCTCGTGGCCGAGGGCTCCGCCCCACAGCGCGCGATCCACCGCCGGGTCCCCGGACGGCGCGCCACCCAGCACGAGAACCGGCAGCGTCGTGGCATCCAGCACCGAGATATCCTGCGGCGCAGGGATCTTCAGCCAGGTGTAGGCCGAGGTGACGCCGAGGCCGGAGGCCACCGTGATCGCCCGCGACAGCGAGACCGCGTCCTTGCTCATCACCAGCGCGCCGGAGCCGTCCCGGTGATACGGCAGCGGCTCGACCATCGCCATCAGCTCGTGCGCCGCCAGCTCCGAGACCGCCTGCGCGCAAGCTTGCAGCGTCGGCACGGTGCCCGCGTCGGAGTCGACCAGGCGCAGCAGCATCTTGCCGCCGTCGAGCCGGAACCGCGCGAGAGAATCCGCGTCGTAGCCGGTGAAGCGATCGTCGATCTCCCACTCCGCGCCCGCCAGCCCGCCGCGGTTCATCGAACCGATCACGACCTTGTCGTCCAGCGCGTCCAGCAGCAACAGTTCCTCGACCACGTCCGGCGAGCCGAGCACGCCGTCGACATCCGGGTCGGCCAGCGCGATCAGCAGCCGTTCCAGCAGCGTGCGCCGATCCGCCATGGCAGTGCGGTCCGCGCCGACGCCCAGCGCGCCGCGAGCCGGGTGATCCGCGGCGACGAGAAACAAGGTCTGCTTGCCCGCCAGCAGGTCGGCGCGGCGTACCCGTTCGGCGTAGGCCCGTTCGACCGCGGCGGGGTCCGTCGCGCGCACGTGCAGTAACTCACGCCAGCGTTCGTCGGTCACATGCATGCCGCTTCCTCCTTCCCGCACTCGGTCCGCAGCCACAGTCCCTGGCTCGACCACAGATTGGTCGGCGCGCAGCTTCTGGATTCCTGGCCCAGCTCAACCGCACAGCCGCTTCTCCATTCGGTGCGGCTGCCCCGGATTTCCGGCCCGGCTCAACCGCACGGCGGCTCCTCCATTCGGCGCGGCTGACCCGGATTCCTGGCCCGGCTCAACCACCCGGCGGCTCCTCCATTCGTCGCGGCTCCCCCCGCAGGTGCTCGATCTCCGCACCCGTGTGGGCATTGCATCCGCCGCACGCAGGGCAAGCAGCGGCCAATGCGCCCAATCGTGTCGGCGTAGGTATCGATGCGCCGCGAGGCCTATCCGAAAGCAGGGCATGGGTCGGCACAGCGGCACTTGCGCGTAGCCGCGCTCGATCTCGCCAGGCGTCCGTCGCGCACGCCCGTGGTGACTCGGCCCAGCGTCGTCGGTCGGCTATCGGCACGACAGCTGCTCCGTCCCGCTTTTCGCGACTCAGCCGCACAACAGTTCCTCGATCTCCGCGGCCGTGGGCATCGCGTCCGCGCAGGCCAGACGCGCGGCGACCAGGGCGCCCGCCGCGTTGGCGTAGGTCGCGATGCGTCGTGGGTCCCACTCCGAGAGGAGGCCGTGGACCAGCGCGCCGCCGAAACCGTCACCCGCGCCGAGCCCGCACACCACGTCCACGCGGCACGGCGGCACCGTCCAGCGTTCCTCGGCGGTGGCCACCAGCACGCCATCGCCGCCCTGCTTGATCACCGCCAGGCGCACTCCACGGGCGAGCAACCGATCGGCCGCCGCGTGCGGGTCAGCGGTGCCCACCGCCATCTCGACCTCGGCACGGTTGCCGACCACTACGTTCACGTGCTCGACCATCCACCCGATCTCGGTCCGCGCGGTCTCGACATCCGGCCAGAACATCGGCCGGTAGTCCAAGTCGAGCACCGTATGCCCGCGTCGTGCACGCCGCAGCAATATGTCCCGCTGCGTGCCGCGCCCCGGCTCCGCGCTCACTCCGGTGCCGGTGACCCACAGCAGGGGCACGGCATCCACGACTTCCCAGGGCACTTCGTCCGGAGTGATGGTCAGGTCCGGCGCGATCGGCGCGCGGTAGAACAGCAGTGGCGGATCGGACGGCGGCGTGAGCTCGCAGAAGACCACGGGCGTCTGTAGGTGCGGCGCGGTCGACACATGACGGGACGAGACGCCGAAGTCCTCCAGCGCCGTGCGTACGAAGTCGCCGAAGCCGTCGGGGCCCACCTTGGTCAGCACCGCCGTACGGCGACCGAGCCGGGCGGCGGCCACGGCGACGTTGGTCGCGGTGCCGCCCAAGAATTTCGCGAAGCTGCGCACCTGCGCCAAGGCGACGCCGCTTTGTTCGGGATACAGGTCCACCCCGACGCGGCCGATGGTCAACGCCTCCAGCTCGGTCACGAATTCGCCTCCTCGTTCACGGCGTCACCACGCGTCGCAGTTCGTGCTGCAACGCCTCCAGTTCCGCCCCACCCGCCATCTGGCGGGTCAGTTCCGGCAGGTCGATCTCCGATTTCTCATACGAGCCGAGCATCGCGCCCCGCTTCAGCAGCAGGAATCGGTCACCGACCGGATAGGCGTGGTGCGGGTTGTGCGTGATGAGCACGACGCCGAGCCCGCGTTCGCGTGCCCGCACGACGTACTGCAACACCACCCCGGCCTGCTTCACGCCCAACGCGGCGGTCGGCTCGTCGAGAATCAGCACCTTCGCGCCGTAGTGCACGGCCCGGGCGATGGCGACGCACTGCCGCTGCCCACCCGACAGCGTGCCGACCGGCTGTTCCATATCGCGGATCTCGATGCCCATGTCCGCCAACGCCGTTCGCGCGATCGCGCAGCCCTTCTTACGGTCCAGCAGCCGAAACGGGCCGAATCCGAATGTCGGCTCCGAGCCCAGCACGAAGTTGCGCCACACGCTCATCAACGGCACCACCGCGAGATCCTGGTACACCGTGGCGATGTCGCGATCCAACGCCTCGCGCGGGGAGGCGAACCGCACCGATTCGCCCTCGACGCGCAGTTCGCCCCGGTCGTGCCGGTGCACCCCGGCGAGGATCTTGATCAGCGTGGATTTGCCCGCGCCGTTGTCGCCGAGCACGCAAGTCACCTCGCCCGCGTTCACCACCGTCGACACCTCGCGCAGGGCGACGACGCCGCCGTAGCTCTTGCCGAGGTCGACGGCCTCGATGAGGGAAGTCATCGGCGCACCCTTTCGGCTCGTTTCTGGAATCGGTTGTTGACCAGCACCGCCGCCAGCAGCAGCACACCGAGGAACAGCATGAACCAGTCGCTGTCCCAGCGGGCGAACACGATGCCTTGGCGCGCCATGCGGAAGATCAGCGCGCCGATCGCGGCCCCCACCGCCGAGCCGAAGCCACCGGTGAGCAGACACCCGCCGACGACGGCGGCGATGATGTAGTGCAATTCCAGTCCGACGCCCTGGTTGGCCTGCACGCTCGCGAACCGCAGGATGTTGCAGGAGCCGACCACCCAACCGGCGAACGCCGTGCCCATGAACAGCAGGATCTTGGTGCGATCCGCGGGCACGCCCACCGCGCGGGCGCTGGGCAGCGCGCCGCCGACGGCGAAGATCCAGTTGCCGAACCTCGTGCGGACCAGAACGATCGCTGCGATCGCGGTGAGCACGACCCACCAGACCACCGACGCCTGGAGGTGCGCTTCCCCGATGTCGAGTGTCGACGCGAACACCCAGCCCGCCGACTGGTAGCCGTCCGCGCCGCGCACGCCCGACACTTGCACCGTGTCGGTGACCAGCCGAGTCACGCCGAGATTCAGGCCCTGAAGGGCGAGGAACGTACCCAGGGTGACGATGAAGCTGGGCAGGCCGGTTCGCATCACCACCCAGCCGTTGAACGCGCCGACGACCAGTGCGAACACCAGCGAAGCGAGCAGCGCGAACCACACGTTCCAGCCTGCGTGCACCGCGAGCAGGGCGGTGACCAGCGCCGTGGAGGCGGTCATCACGCCCGCCGACAGGTCGAACTCGCCGCCGATCATCAGCAGGGCCACGGCCACCGCCATGATGCCCAGCGTGGAGGCGTCGTCCAGCCAGGTCGCGACGCCGAGCGGACTCAGGAACCGGTCGGTGATGACGGAGAAGAAGACGAACACCAGCAGCGCCCCCAGCGCCGCGCCGATCTCCGGCCGCACGGCCAGGCGTTGCAGCGGTGAGCGGCCCGTGTCTCGGGTCCGGTCGGGTGTCTTTGTGGCAACGGTCATTTCATCCACCTCATCGCGTGCCCTGCGCGACGAGCGCGGCGACGGCGTCCACATTGCTCTTGTCGACGAAACCGGGTCCGGTCTGCACCGGCGCGCCGCCTCCGGCGGTGTTCAGGTTCGTCCGGTACAGCTTCAACAGCACGATCGGCAGATAGCCTTGCTCGTACTGTTGCTGATCCACCGCGAACAGCAGCTTTCCGGCCCGGATCGCGTCCACCACATCGGAATTCAGATCGAAGGTGGCCACGGTGGCGGCCGAACCGGCCTCCCGTACCGCGTCCACGGCTCGCGCGGCGACTTGCGAGTTCAACGTCAGAACCGCGTCGATGGAGCGATCGGCCTCCAGCGCGCCTTTGATCCGTGATTGCGCGTCGGTGGGATTGTTGATGTCCACCTGGAGCGTGGTGGCATTGCCGAAGGCTTTGGTCGCGCCCGCGCAGCGCTCGTTCGCGCCGATATTGCCCGCCTCGTGGATGACGCACAGCATTTTGGTGCGCCGCGCCTCCGCGAGCCGTCTGCCCGCGGCCTGCCCGGCCAGCGATTCGCTTTGGCCCACATGGACGAACGCGCCGAACTTGGCGCTCTCGGACTCGCCCGAATTGATGGTCACCACCGGAATGCCCGCGGCAACAGCTTTTTCCACCGACGGCCGCAACGCCTCGGGATTGGCCATCGAGACGACGAGCCCGTCGACGCCCTGCGCCACCGCGTTGTCGATCAGCTTCGCCTGCTGGCCGGGATCACCGGAGGCGTTGTACTCCACCCGGATTCCGAGGTCCTTGCCCGCCGCTTCCGCGCCGTTCTTGACGACGTTCCAGAACGCGTCGCCGGGGCTGCCGTGGGTCACCACCGCGACAGATTCCACCGTCCCGGCGGCCGTCGGCGTCTGCGAGGGGGCGGGCGCGTCGGCGCCGGGGCCGCTGCACGCGGCCAGGAGCGCGGCCGTGGCGATCCACGGCAGCAGGCGGCCCGAACGCCGCCCTCTCGCGGTGAGGCCGCGCTGTGGTGTCGGAGACATCGTCGCTTCCTTCAGTTTCCCGCGGCGGCGAGCGCGATGTCCGCGAGGTGGCGCAGGCTGCGCCCGGTGTCGTCGCTCGCCTGCCCCGCCGACTCGCCCGGCCGCAGCGCGGCGTCCTGCTCCAGCACGTACCAGCCCCGGTAGCCCGCGGCCCGCGCGGTGTGCACGAGTGCCGCGATGTCGACGACGCCCTCGCCCAGCGGCACATACAGCCCACGGCACACAGCCGAGCTGTAGTCCAGCTTTCCGGCACGGACCTGATCGGCCAGCGTGCCGCGCACGTCTTTGAGATGGATGTGCCCGATCCGCTCGGCGTGCCGTCGCGCGAGCCGGACCGGGTCGGTGCCGCCGATGAGCAGATGCCCGGTATCCAGGCAGATGTCGAGATCGGAATCGGCGAGGAACCGCTCGACCTCGGCCTCGCTCTCCACATGGGTGCCGACATGCGGGTGCAGCACCGTGCGCAGGCCGTGCGCGGCGGCGACGTCCCGGATCGCGGTGGCCGTGTCGACCAAGGCGCTCCACTCGGAGCCGTCCAGTTGCGGGCGCGCGTCGTACCCGTCGAAACCGGTCGCGGCGGCGAGGACGAGGACTTCCGCGCCCGCGGCGGCCAGCTGGGCGGCGGTGTCCTCGGCGCGGGCGACGGCGTCCTGCCGGTCGCGGTGCAGCACGGCGGCGAGGAATCCGCCGACGGCGGTGAGCCCGAAGGTTTCCAGCAATCGGCGCAGCTCACCTGGGTCGCGTGGCAGATAGCCGGGAGGACCGAGTTCCGTCGCGGTCATGCCGAGCCGGGCCATCTCGGCCAGGACGGTGGGGGCGTCGAGCACGTGGCCCCAACCGGGGACCTCGCATACTCCCCAGGAGATCGGCGCGGCCGCGATGCGCAGCGGGTAGAGGGATTCGGTCATCGGTGCTCTCCGACCTTCGACGTCGAGGTGAACCGCTCTATTGGAGCGCTCCAACTATGTAACGCAGGTCATAGCGTGTCAAGAGTCGTCAGCGCGTCGCCAAAACGCAATTACCAGGCGATATTCCGCTGCGAGCGCCTCGTCCGAACCGATACGCCACTCATGAAGTTCGATTAGAGCGCTCTATTGATCAGTCCACGCGGAGCTTGTATCGTCCGAGCCGAAAAGGCCTGCGAACGCGGAACGGAGGCGACATGGCACGACCGACCATGGAAGACGTCGCCGCCCGCGCGGGCGTCTCCCGCGCCCTCGTCTCGCTGGTCATGCGCAACTCCCCGAAGGTCAGCGAGCACCGTCGCCGCGCCGTGCTCGACGCGGCGAAAGACCTCGGCTACCAACCGCACATCATGGCGCGCTCGCTGGCCAGCCGGACCTCCAACATCGTCGGCGTCATGGTCTCCGACCTGCGCAACGCCTTCTTCGCCGACGTCGTCGAAGGCATGGACGCCGCCGCCCAGGCCGCCGGCCTCGAACTGATCCTCAACACCGGCAGACGCACCGCCGCCCGCGAGCGCACCGCGCTGGAGAGCCTGCTCTCCTTCCGTCCCGGAGGCATCATCTTGCTGTCGCCGATCCTGCCCGCCGCCGCCATTCGCGAAGCGGCGCAGCAGGCTCCGCTGGTACTGGTATCCCGCACGTCCACCGTCACCGAGATCGACACGGTCAACGACAACGGCGAGGTCGGCACCGGATTGGCCGTCGACCACCTGGTCATGCTCGGACATCGGCGCATCGTGCACCTCGACGGCGGCGGCGCTTTCACCTCGGCCCCACGCCGCAAAGGCTACCGCGCCGCCATGCAGCGCCACGGCCTGGAACCGATGGTCGTGCCGAGCGAGCACACCGACTCCGCGGGCATGGCCGCGGTGCGCAAACTGCTGAACCTGTTCTCCCACGACAATTTCCCCACCGCGCTGGTCTGCGGCAACGACTTCAACGCCGTGGGAACGATGTCCGCGCTGGAGGAAGCGGGCCTGCGGGTGCCCGAGGACGTCTCGGTGGTCGGCTACGACAACACCTCGCTTGCCGCGCTGCGTCACGTCGCGCTGACCACCATCGACCAGCCCCGCACCCAGATGGGCCGCTTAGCTATCGACGCGCTCACCGAACGCCTCCGCGACGGACGCACCACCCCGGTCCGCCGCCGGGTGGAACCGTCGCTCGTCGTCCGCTCGACCACGACCGCTCCACGCTGAACCACCGGGCCCGGAGGCCCGCCGACATACGTCGCGTCCATATATAAGGAGAGCCGATGTCACCTCACCGACCCGTCACGCTGGGCCTCGCCGGAACCGGCCGCATCGGAACCTCGCACGCCGAGACCCTGAAGAAACTCCCGAACGTCGCGACCGTCCTGGTAGCCGACGCCGACGCCGACCGCGCCCGCACCACCGCCGCCGTCCTCGGCGTCGAATTCGCCCCCGACCTCGACACCCTCTTCGCCGCCGACCTCGACGGCCTGATCATCGCCACCGCCACCGACTCCCACCCCGAACTCATCATCCGCGCCGTCGACGCGGGGATCCCCGTCTTCTGCGAAAAGCCCGTGGCGGCCGATATCACCGGCACGCTCGCCGTCATCGATCACCTTCGCGACTCCTCCGTCCCGGTCCAAATCGGCTTCCAACGCCGGTTCGACGCCGGGTACCGTGCGGCGCGCGAAGCGATCCGCTCCGGCAGGCTGGGGTGGCTGCATACCTTGCGGGCGACCACACTCGATCCGGCCCCGCCGCCCGCCGAGTACATTCCGCGGTCGGGTGGGATCTTCCGCGACTGCGGAGTGCATGATTTCGACATCATGCGGTGGGTGACGGGGCGAGAGATCGTCGAGGTGTATGCGCTCGGGGCGAACCGAGGCGCGGCGTTCTTCGCCGAAGCGGATGACGTCGACACGGCGGCGGTGCTGCTGCGTCTGGATGATGGGACACTGGCCACCGTATCGCTGACCCGGTACAACGGGGCCGGGTATGACGTTCGGTTGGAAGCGTTGGGGTCTAATGGGAACGCCATCGTCGGATTGGACGACCGCGCGCCGCTGACTTCCGTCGAACCCGACCACAGCCCCTCCCCCTATCCTCCCTATGCCGGGTTCATGGAACGGTTCCGTCCGGCGTATGCGGAGGAACTGGCAACGTTCATCGAGGTTGCGGCCGGGCGGCTCGACAGTCCCTGCACTCCGGCGGATGCCCTGGCGGCGTTCTATGTCGCGGAAGCATGCGAGCTCTCGCGCCGAGTGGGGCGTACGGTGGAGGTCGCCGAACTCCGGCGCCGACCTGACGTCGGCCGGAATTCATGAAGCTGACGGCAAGTTATGATGGACGGTTCACGAAAAATCGGGACTTCTATCTCCGCCTTTTCACTGGAACTTTTTCCGCTCTTCTGCCGCTCCCAAATCGCGAGCCGGCTGTTACTCGTATCCTCTGCTCGACGTTCACCAAACCAAGAGATGCCGACGTCAACGCTTCAGGGCTGACCCACTTCTCAAGATCTTCATCTGTTACGCGAATTACATTTCCATCTTCATCTTCAGCCAGCTCTTGCCCCTTGAGCTTATACGCGTGCATCAACTTTGAGACCAGCTCGTCTTCATAGACTTGCTTCACCAAGGCGATCATTTCTTCCTGATCCGCCTTCGGGTACTCCTCAATCCAGAACTTGAATTCGTTGCGAAACAGCGGAAAGGCCAGATTTATACTGATGGTCCCAAACGATGCGCCACCTTCCGAAAGCTTCTCGTCGAACCGAGCCGCATGCACCACGTCATCATCACGAAATACCTCCCATTTAACATCCGGGAGACCATCACTCTTCCGGCGAACTGCTCCCGCAAATTCACCATTTTCTTCTGGGTTCAATATTATCTTGTCTCCGGTGCCGCCAGAATCCTTTGAGGTGTTGCGGGGCTTCAGCATAACCGAATTTTCCGAACGTGGTTTTCCAGTCCCGACCCTAGGCTTTCCCGTTGTCGACGACGCAGGATTGCCGGAGTCGCGGCCGGACTCATTCTTGACCAGAAGCGGCGGACGAAAGCGGGTTGCCAGACGTTCCATTGTGCGCTTCAGGCGCTCACGCCGACCTTGATCGTTGCCATCGCTTTCACCGGAACGACTTTGCTCTATTGCTTTCCTGATCGGGACGGGCATTTGCTGATAGAAGTTGTCCTGCCAGTCTTCCCACGGAAGACTGGTGCTGCCTTTACCGATCAACATGCCCCGAGATGCCTGCGGCATAACTCCCCATCGTGTCGGCTCAGATTCCTTGTAAGGGGGTGGCACGATGAAGATCCACAGACGCATTCGAATTATATCAGGAATTCCAAACTGACGGTACTGTTGCGGGCGATCCTTTCGATCGTACGCTTCATTTTCGTATTGAACTGCTATGAGCGGTTTGGTCGGCCCCTTTTCCTGACTCAGTGCATCTTCATCCTCGTCCGCCAAGTACCACTCGATCCTCGTCCCATGCTTAACCATCACAGAACCATGCTGATGCTTAGGCGAGATGACGGCCTTAATGCCATTGACGCGTCGCGGATGGATTGCGAATCTCTGCCCGTCGGGTGCAACGACAACTTTGTCCTTACTCTCGCGCCTAGCAGTCTCCGCAGGCTTCGGCTCCAGTGTTGCGACACGAACCGATACATCTCTAGGGATCTCGACAAAGCGCGTGTTCAAGTAATTAACAATCCCGCGTTTCACCTCATTCTCTCCACGCTTATAGTCTCCGCTCACCGTGTCCCGAGTCGGACCATCGCCAAGGAATAGAAATACGGTGCCGTGACCAGACTCTTTGATCTCATCGAAGTGGAAATTACGCAAGTCTATTCCGAGAGTTGGGTTGAAGGAAGGAGGGATACAGTCACTAATGTCGTCTGGGGGCCCATTTGGATCGGAGTCGGGGTAATATATGTCAAAATCCTTCAATTGCCATCTGTCGTGACGTTCATCGAAGTGGATCCAAATCATTCGACCTTCAGGCGTTTCTTCGGTCCACGACAACACGATGATCCCATATGGGTTCCACTCGTAGCAGGACGCCTTGAAGCCTTGCCCAAAGTTTTCGGTAAGCGAGATAGTTCTCCCACCACCGCCGAACGATGACAGAAAGAGTTGCAGATTCTCCTCGTTCATACCTACGCCATTGTCTGCAACGTAGCGTCGAGCGACACCATTTGCCGTGAAGGACTCCTCATCCACACCGAAATAGACCCAAGTGGCTTTGGCTTGAATCGAATTCACGAGCGCTTCTCGCGCCCACTGATAAGGGCCACCAGCATTATATGCTTGGCGAATTAAATGATGCACGTTCTCATCAGGAACAGTTACAATCTTGCCCATAAGTGATTACGCTTTCCCCTTGCTCCAAGGAGGCCGGCACTAGCGCGCTGCCCAGCACTAGCTCGTAGCGGCAGCTTACTCCGAGCATATGCGCCGACGACACGATTACTGGAAATGACCAGAAATTACCTGCTTCCAATAAAGCCGACCGGTCAGTTAAGAGTCCCTTGCCGATGCTTAGGCATAAAGACGCGAGTGCCAACGGCGGCCGCAAGCAGCAAGCCTTCTGGACGGTCAGGACCTCAGCAATAACAAACAGCTCGGTATTGGCAAGTTGAGATCGAAGAAAAACGACCGGTCCGCATGCTGTCCGGAATCGACGACCTCGCATCTACGCTCCAGCGCAGGCGGGCAACGACAAACTGCGCGCTCCGGCATCATGGAACTACTGGATGGGCTTGCGTTGTTCCCCACCGTCTGTCTGGCCCGCGCGGCACCAGCCAGCGGCATCCATCGGCAGGGTCATCTCGTCCATTACCGGAGAATCGGCGAACGGCTGATCCTGCCCGACAACGCGCCAGCCCCATGCCTCGTACACAGCCCGGGCCGGGTTGCCGACTCGCACCAGCAGGTAAGCCAATGGTTCCGGCCGCCGCGCCAGCAAGGCGTCGTGGATGGCCCTCGCGAAACCTTGGGCTTGGTAGTCGGGATGCACGGCGAACTCGCGAAAGATGTAGACCGGTGCGCCCTCTGTTTCAGGGGCCGATTGCGGGTAGATCCGAATTGCTTTCTTCCACACCGCTTGTGGTCTGCTGTAGGGAGTGCCGAAGGCGTAGCCGATCATCCGGCCGTCTATTCGTCCCGCGACCAGTTCGAAGCCTGTTATCGGTGCGTACATTTCTTCGAGTCGTTCCCAGAATCGCACTGGGCTGTACCACGGGTTGTCTTGCTGCTCGCGGTGGGAGTCGAAGTACAGGGCCTTGAGTTCGTCTTCGAGTTCGAGGGCCTCAGCGGCGTCGTAGTGGGCGAGATCGAGCAAGCGCGAGGTCATGACCCGATGGCCTTCTCACGACAAAAAGCGTCGTCCCGCAGTAGTTCGTGGAGTTCCAGAGCGCTGCGCATGCGCCGTTGACCTTTCGGTACGGCCGCGAGGACTTGTTCCCCTAAACCCATGACGAACCGCGTCCGGTGCTCGGTCGGCAAACCCCCCAAGGTGGTAGTCGCATGACCAGCGCCCGCAGTTGGGTCTCCGGCCGAGACCAGGCAGAGGGCCCGCTGCAACTCGATCTGAACCGGCCCGCGCCGACTATTCGGCGGATACAGGTTGAGCGCCGCCGACTGCGCCTGTTCTGCCCGGCGGGTATCGCCTAGATGGGAGTACACGAAGCTTTCAGCGAATCTGACTCGCTCTTCCGGATATGCCCAGCAGTGCCAGCTGTGATCCTTGGTCATGGAAGACGGCAGAGCTGCGAATGTCTCCCGCAGATCGTTCAACGACGACTCCGCCTCCTCAGCGCGACCCAACAAAGCGAAGGACTGAGCCCGCGCAGCAAGCAGGCTGGGTCTCCCGACTGCCGGACCGTCCGCGATCAGGGGATCGCATTTGCCGATCTCATCGATGATGGTTTCAGGATCCAGTCCGTCATAGATCCCCCGGATGGCTTTGCGTCCCCGCACGAACATGATGGTGTGGGGATCGCCTGAGCAGTCTGCGGCGTAGCGAGCCGTGCGCCACCACCGCGCCCCTTCGCGTCGGCGGCCGAGGTCTCCGATGGATTGGGCCATGTACTGGCTCAAAAGAGCGCCTATCTTGTACAGCTCGCGGCGCTGGCTGGCGCTCCGCGATGAACCGAGCGCCGCCTCGAGGCTCAGGACATCCACCAACAGCATCTCTTGCAACTCGGTGGACGTGTGGGTGACGTATGCGGCTCCGTATTCGCGGACTATCTCGTTCCAGTCCTCCAGATCGACCGGAACACCCTCTGACACGGCGCGATTCAGGCCGTGCCGAGCCGACTCCAATCCGAAGGCCATACCGACACCGGCGGCTGACGCGCTGAGCAGAAAGGTTCGGCGTCGCACGTCGTCAACCTCTTTCCCCGCGCCCGGCAGGAACACCGGTGAATCGTCCGACACCATGGTATCGCCGCCGGTTCCGCGCTCGACCGGACGAAAACCGAGTTCGGCGTCAGTCGCGACGCCGAGTACGGCCCTCAGCCCGGCGCGGTAGTCCGCGTTCGGCCAGTGGAAGACGCCGCGCTCCAACTTCCCGATGTAGTTGCCCGACAGTTGAACAACCCGACCTGTTCGCCGATAGACCCAGGCGTTTACCGCGTCGGCGAGTTCCGCACGAGACAGCGGATGCCCCGTGAGTTCGGACTTCGTTCGAGCTCGTGCCGCGCTGAGCTGGTGATTCGGTTCGGACAAGCCCCGTCCCCCCTCGTTCGGTAACCCGCAGCCAAATCATTGCATCCGCCCCAGGCCTCCAGGCCCGAACCAGCCCGACATCCCCCGATTCTCCCCTTGTCCTCCCTCAAACAGGCGTTCCCGCAGAGCCACTTCGAGGCGGAATCTAGCCACAGCACTCCACGCCGAGACGCTTTCAGGCTCTGCGGCGTCAGGTGCTCGTCTTCGATCGACTGGAGCAGGAGGCAAGGAATGCGATCCGTTCACAGATATGCGACGGGTGGCGCGACGCACCAAACGCCACTCGTGCACGGCATACCGTCAGACACATTGATGTCGAGATGCCGTTTCTACAGGGAGATTTGCGGTCTGCCTGCGCGTGTACAGCCGCAACTCCGCCAGATCTTCATCCCCTCGGCCAGCGTCGGAGGAATCACCGTTCCAGCCGAACTCGGCGCTTCCATCAAGGTTCACATGCATGGGCGCGGCATTCGGCCCGGCCCGATCGTCTCGCATCCCCGCTCCAAGCGGTGGACCTTCCTCGTCATACCGGATGTCCCCAACGACGACATGGCTCTGTTCGGCGAACTGTTCCGCCTCAACGCGTCCGTTGCCAGACTCGGCGCCCAAATCGCACTCCCGTCGCCCGCCGACCGCCATGGATTTCGAGTGTGGGTGAACCCGCCACGTGACACTTACCGACCGTCAGGGCTGGCTGTAATCGAAGCCATCCGGGCATGTGCCCTGCCTCGTCGACGTCGAGCGCGATAGGCGAGAAGAAGCAACGATGACATGGGACCGACTGACTATCGGCAGCTGGGTCAGCACGTATGAAGGCTGCCCCGTGAGAACCGTTGTCGATGAGCACCGTGATTACGTAACTTTCGTGTTCGGCACTTCGGGCAACGAATTTGAGCTGATGCTCGACCGCGTCACACTGGCCGAGGTGGTCCAGCTCGGCTCGAGAGCACTGACTGAACCGTTTCCGCTCAGACGTGATCCAAAGACCACACCCACGGATGGACTTGAAGGCTCGACCGTGTCAGCCTTGCCATGAGCACATCGGTGACTGTATAGATCCCGTCCTTCTCGAAGGCCGACTGCACGAGGCACTCTGGCACAGGGGACCTCGTAAGGCAGTCGATCTGGGGTGACCATGGCACACTCCATACATGGAGAGCGAGGTGGAGCGCGAGCTGCGCCAGATGATCTTCGATCACCTGGCGCGACGAGTCGAGGAGCAGGGTTCGCTGACTCGCGAGGAGCTGACCGAGTTCGAGGTCGGCACCGAGACCTATCGGCTCATCGACCGCAACAAGGGAATCTGGAATCCTTCGCAATTCGCCGCAACCTTGTCGATTCTCTCGAAACCCGACAGCCCATACGACGATGAGGTAGTTGGCGATTCTCTCTATGCCTACGCGTATCGAGACGGCAACATCCGGGGCGACAACACCAAGTTGAGGCGCGCGTACGAGTTAGCACTACCCATCATCCTTTTGCGATGGATCAAGATCGGTTCAGCGATCCGGTACGTCCCTGTGTTTCCTGTCTACGTCGTAGCGGACGACCAGCCGAGTAAGCGGTTCATCCTCGCGCTGGACGAGAGTCTGCGAGAAGTCAGCGATCCGTTGCATCTCAAACCGATCGAGCGCGCCTACGTCCAACGTGTGACGAAGCAACGACTACACCAGCCGGAGTTCCGGGGCCGGGTTCTGCTGGCCTACGACAACCGCTGTGCGATGTGCAAGGTACGTCACGCGCAATTGCTGGATGCCGCCCATATCATCGGAGACGGCAAGGAGCACGGTACGGCCGATGTCGACAATGGCCTGAGTCTTTGCAAGATCCACCACGCCGCCTACGACAGCAATCTGATTGGCATCTCTCCCGGGTACGAAATTCAGGTCGGCGCACAGCTGATGCGGGACCCGGACAAGGGTCCGATGCTGCGTTACGGGCTACAAGCAATGGACGGTCAGCCACTTGCACTACCGCAACGGCGGAAGGACTGGCCATCGGCGGAGCGACTCGAGGAACGGTTCGCCGAATTCAAGGAAGCTAGCTGACCAAGGCAGTCAAAAATGACCTTTGAGCACTCCCCGTCGATGGTTGACGTCTACTTTCAGCGCTACACCGCCGCGCAGGCCCGCGAACTACGCGACGAAGTCGAAGTCATCTTCCGAGACTCGTACGTTGACGCAATCGAGTCCGGCGAGGAGTTCGAATCGCCCGAAGCGTTCATGCACCGTTTCGACGCCTACACCGACCCCGACCGCGCCGGTGCGTTCGAGCTGGTGATCGCCCGCCTCAACGGCGAACTCTGTGGCCAGGCGTGGGGTTGGCCGCTCACTGCCAAGACCGCATGGTGGGACGGACTGAAACTCGATGAAGGCGACCACGCAACCTTCACCGTCGAGAACGGCTCTCGCACATTTGCATTCAGCGAGATCATGGTGCGCAAGCAGTTCACGGGGAAGGGTATTGCGCGCGCCCTGCACGATGAACTGCTCAAGGGTCGGCCCGAACCGCGCGCTACCTTGCTGGTCCGCCCGGATAACCACCGGGCGTATGACAACTATCGACGCTGGGGGTGGCATCGCGTCGGCACGCTTCGCCCGGATTGGCCCGATGCTCCGCGATTCGACGTTTTGATGCGCGATCTTCAGCAGACCGTTGGGGTGCAGTGCCGCAACGACACTCGGCTGGGTTAGTGCTGGAAGATCTGAGTTGGACCAAGTTGTGCGGGCTGGGTCCGGCTTACCCTGCCGGGATCGCGACGAGCCGGCGGTGGCGTATCCATCCGCGGACGCCCATGGCCAGCGGTATCAGAACGGTGAGAAACCCTGACACCGGCTCGAATACCAGGCCGAACGCGGTGAGCACGGCGATCGCGGTGAGGATCGGCGCTGGTGCGTAGCCGCGGGTTCGTTCCGTCTCGATCACGGCGACGCCGAAGCCGACGGCGGCGACGCCGAAGGCGGTGAACCAGAAGGCGAGTTCGGTCTGCTCTCGACCGGTCGCCCAGATGACAACGCCCAGCGCGGTATGTGCCGATCCGATGAATGTGAGCAGACTGCCCGTGATCGGAAACGTAGTTTTTGAATCCATATTCTGAAACCCTGCCTTAGGCTGTCCCCCATGGCAAGACCCCGGCGCTTCACCGATGACCAGATCCTCGACGCCGCGCGCGATTTGCTTGCCGATCCGGCGACGACCAGACCGACCATCGCCGCGATCAGTGCTGCCTCCGGCGTCCCCACCGGATCGATCTACGTGCGCTTCGCTTCCCGCGAAGAGTTGCTCGCCCGGCTGTGGCTCCGCTCGATCCAGCGCTTCCAGGTCGGATTCGTCGCCGCGCTGTCGGGAGCCGACCCGCTGCTCGCCGCCGCGATGCACCTGCCGCGATACTGCCGCGAGCATCCCACCGAAGCTCGTGCGATGAAGATGTTCCGACGTGAGGAACTGCTCGAAGTGGGTTCCGCCGAGTTGCGCGCCGACATCGCAGCGGTCAACGACGGAATGAACGACGCGCTGCGCGCCGCCGTCGCGGCGGAATGCGGCGACGCCGACGAGCATCACATGGCGATCGCGTTGGCTGCGGTCAAGGCGATTCCCTATGGGCTTGTGCGCGAGTACATCGCGAACGCGGTGCCCATTCCGGACTGGGTCGACGACGTGACCGCCACCGCGACGGCCGCCGTTGTCCGCGAGTTGCGCCCAACGGGCATTCGAGTGGGCTTTCGCGGCGCTGGTAGTAGCTGAGCCTCGCCTGCCGTATTCGTCCTCCCGATCTACCAGCGCCTTGCCCTACGTTCGAACGCCGTACTTCAGATCACATCCGGATGAGGCTCTGACAGCGGAGCCGAGTCACGCAGGCAGCAACCGTGCGACGACTTCGCTCAACTGCTTGACGTTCCGGCACTCGTGCATCGTCACGCACTCGGCGTACACGTGGGCTGCGGAATCCCCGGTCGACCATGACCGAGACGGTTCGGGATTCAGCCAGTAGGTGTGCTTCGCCCGGTCGGCAATCGTCTGCACCGCAGAGAGATTCGGGTCCGTGCGGTTGGTGCGCCCGTCACCGAGGATGAGGACGGACGTACGCGGACCGAGGGCGTCGGCGTAGTTGTCGAGGAATCCTTGGAACGCTTCGCCGTAGTTCGAACTGCCGAAGCGGGCGACCTTGGTGGAGCGGATGATTCGGGCGGCGGTGCCGGGGGTCGGGGGTTCGCCGGGGGTGAAGAAGTGGGTGATCTCATCGCAGGTGTCGACGAAGCCGAAGCTGCGGACCTTGCTGAACTGGTCTTGCAGAGCCTGGATCAGCTGAAGGGTGAATTCGGCGAAGCCGGTGACCGAGCCGGAGATGTCGGCGAGGACGACGAGGTCGGGGCGGCCGCGTTTGCGGGCGCGCAGGACCGGGTCGATGGGGACACCTCCGGTGGCCATGGAGCGGCGCAGGGTGCGGCGGAGGTCGATCTGGCCGCGCACGGCTTTGCGGCGGCGGACGGCGAGGCGGGTGGCGAGTTTGCGGGCCAAAGGGTGGACCAAGCGACGCATTTCGGCGAGGTCCTGTTCGCGGGCGCCGAGGAAATCGATCTGGTCGGTGCTGGATTCGACGCCGCGGCGGGCGATGTATTCGGTGCCGCGCAGCTGTGCGGAGCGCAGGCGGGCCTCGGTTTGGACGGCGGTGCGGAAGGCGGCGAGGCGGCGGTTGGCCTCGATGGTGTGGACGGTGGTGTCGAGCTGGGAGGCGCCGTTCATGCCGGTGACGATGCGCTCGATGAGTTCTTCCGGGCGTAGGGCTTTCATGGTCAGGTAGGAGGACCAGCCTGCGCCCGACGCCGTGGTGACCGGCGCGGAGGATTGCCCGGTGCCCGCGCCGCCGTAGCCGCCGAGTTCGGTCAGCGCCTGGCGGGCAAGCTCGGCGACCGAGTCCGAATCATCCTGTGCCAGTGCGGCCACGAGCCGATCTCGCAGCGCTTCGATGGATTCGGGCGTCGACGGATCGACGGGCTGCGGCTGCTGGGCGGTTAGGAAATACAGGTCGAAGAGTTGATCGAACACGGCGCGTTGACCATTGCGGCGCAGCAGGCAGGCGGCCATGCCGGAGCGCAAGCGATTGCGATCATCGATTCCGAGGGCGATCATCGCCTCGGCCGCGTCGATGGTCTCGCTCGGTCCAGCGTTGATGCCGTGGTCACGCAGCAGCCCGACGAATTCGACGAGCCGATCGGTCATCGATCCGGTACCCATCTCAACGGCGCGGCTTTCAGCGATGCTCATGACGCCCCTGCCCCGCAGTGGTCGCGATTACCGGCCTCGGCCGATAGGCGGTCAGCGGTCGGACGGAACCCCATCTCACCGCCCTCCTTGCTCGGTATCCATATCGAGTCCGAGCCGCTCGATCGCCAGGCGGTGATCCGATTGGTATTTCAACAGCACGCCGAGGGTCGAGCGGACGACACCGCCGGATAGATTGCGCGCACCCAGAGCGACCAGTGTCTTCGCCCAATCGACGGTTTCGGCGATCGACGGCGCTTTGCGCAACGAGAGCTGGCGCAACGCACCGACCACGCGGACCACCGGCTCTCCCAGCGCCTCGTCCAGCTCCGGAACCTTCATCCGCACGATCGCTCGCTCCAATTCGGCGGTCGGGTAATCGATGTGCAGATACAGGCAGCGCCGCTTGAGCGCTTCGGACAGCTCGCGGTTGGCATTGGAGGTCACGATCACGAACGGCTTGCGCACCGCGGTGACGGTGCCGAGCTCCGGGATGCTCACCTGGTAGTCGCCGAGTACCTCGAGCAACAGGCCTTCCAACTCCACATCGGCCTTGTCGAGTTCATCGATGAGCAGCACCGTGGAGCGCGGGTTACGGATGGCGGCCAGTAGCGGGCGCGCGAGGAGGAACTCTTCGGTGAAGACATGGTCGCGGGTACTGTCCCAGCCTTCGTCGTCCGAGGCGGTGATGCGCAGCAGCTGCTTGGCGTGGTTCCACTCGTAGAGCGCGCGGGCCTCGTCGATGCCCTCGTAGCACTGCAACCGCACCAGGTCGGACGTGGTCGCGGCGGCGACGGCCTTGGCCAGCTCGGTCTTGCCGACGCCCGCCGGGCCCTCGATCAGCAGGGGCTTGCCGAGGTGGCCCGCGAGGAACACGGCGGTGGCGATATCGAGGGACGGGAGGTACCCGGCCTCGGCGAGACGCCCGGTCACCTCGTCCACCGACGCGAAGAACTTACTCATCGGTAACCAGTCTAGACCGGGCGCTTCGGCCTCAGCTCGGCGCAGGTACGCGGAAATGACTCGGCTCGGCGTCGGACGGCACGGCGCTCGCCACAGTGAACGGCTCGACCAGCGAGCGCAGTTCGATGAGGTGCCGGGCGTGCGCGTCCAGCGCGCGATCCTCCTCGGAGACCGGCTCCCACTGCGGCACGGGACGCGCCTTGCCCTCGCCGTCCAGCGCGACTACCACGGCGAGACCGTGCGCGGCGAGCGCGGGTTCGTCGGAGTGTGCGTCGGTGGAGGTCACGTGCACGCTGACGTGCATGCTGCGCGGGCCGGTGTGGATCAGCCGCGCGGTGACCTCGACGACATGGCCGATGACGATCGGCCGATAGAAGCGGATGCCGCCGAAGTACGAAGTGATGACCCGCTGCCCGGCCCAGTCCGCACCGCAGACGTAGGCCGCCTCGTCGATCCACCGCATCGTGCGGCCGCCGTGCACCTTGCCGCCCCAGTTGATGTCCGACGGCGCGGCCAGGAATCGCAGCGTGGCGCTCGGCGCGGCGCCCGCCGACGTGTACCGCTGCGCGGCCATCGCCTCCTCGATCAGCTTGCGCACCGAGATCCGGGCGCGCGCCTGGCGGTGCCGCTGCAACTCCAGCAGCGTGGCCGGATTCCATTGCGGCACTTCCACGGTGCGCCGGTCGTCGTCCACGGCGACGAAGATCGTCAGGCATTGCGCCGACTGCACCGGCTGCACCCGGGTGGGATCGGTCGAATAGACGGTGACCAGGATGTGCATGCTGGTGCGCCCGGTGTGGACCAGATTCGCGTGTAATTCGACCAGCTCGCCGACCGCGATCGGCCGGTCGAGATGGATATTGCCGACGTAGGCGGTGACGCAGTAGCGGCCGCTCCACTGGGCCGCCGCCGCGTAGGCGACCTTGTCGATCCATTCCAGGAGTTTGCCGCCGTCGACCGATCCGACGATGCCCGCGTCGTCGGGCTTCACGAGAAATCGGTGGATCGCCTCGGGTCGGCGGCCGGCCGAGGTCGGGATGGTCACGGTGCGGTCGAGTTTTATCGAGTGGGCCACGGTGCGGAATCCGTTCGGACAGGGAATCTCCGGATGTACATTTCTCCGACCTCGTTGTCCGGGAGAACCCTAGGCCCCAGCCGCCGTACGAGCGAGTAACCAGACGGTCGCTACACCGCGCGGCGGCGGGAGAGCGATCCGGACGGCGCGAAACGGACCCGGCGACGACCCGGCCCGCCTCAGACCGGGCTCAGACGAACGATCACATACCCGTTCGCCATGACTCGCCGCAGATTGTCGCGATCGACCGTCCCGTCCGGCTCCAGTTCGATACCCGCGTAGCGCCCGTGGATCGGATTCGCCGACACCACCACCGGAGCAAGCGCGGCGAGCCGGGCCTCGTCGGCGATCACTTCGGCTCTGGCACGAATCTCGCTGCCGCGCAGCCGGACACGCACGGCTTCACCGTCGTGGAGATTGCGATGCCATCGGGCCGTCGTGCCGACGAGCAGCGCTCCGTCATGGTCGGCGTATCCGACCGGATTGGTGTACTCGCGACCCGATTTCCGCCCGAGCACCGTGACCAGCAGCAACCTGCCGCTGAGCACCCGATGCAGCGGAGACCGGAGCAACGACCTGACGACCGCGTCCCCGGTGCGCTGGATACGCGATGGGGACGGTCGCACCGAAGCCTGGCTGGACATATCGGTTACCTCCAAGATATTTACTGAGTATCTACTCAGAAAATACGACCTCGTCGGGCATACTGCAAGGGGTGACGAACGAACGATCGGAGGATTCGTGACGGCATCCGGCCGGGTCGAAGGACGCCGCCGTGGGCGTCCCTCGACGGGCGTCCGCGACGCGGTGATCGCCGCCGCGGAGCGAATCCTTGCCGAGGAGGGTGTGGCGCGGCTGTCCACAAAAGGGGTCGCCGACCGCGCCGGTGTCGCCGAGTCGAGCATCTTCTATCACTTCCGCGACCGGACCGGGCTGTTGCAGGCGGTGGTCCAACGACACCTGCGACCGGTCAAGGACGTCCTCGGCGACGTCGACGCGCACCGAGACCTGCGGGCCGATCTCGTCGCCCTGATGGAGGCGCTGGAAGATTTCTTCGTCGCCACGATCCCCGTCGCCGCCGCGATCCAATCCGACGCCGAACTACGCGCGCGCTACCTCGACCGCGCCCAGGAGGCGGACATCGGTCCGCACCGCGCGGTGGACGCGATGCAGGCGCGGCTCGCGGCCGCGCAGCCCTCCGCCTCGAGCGCCGTAAATCTGCGCGCGGCAGCGCTTCTGCTGGTGGGCGCGGCGCATCAGCGCGCGCTGCAACGCCACCTGAGCCCAGCGAGCGCGTTCACGTCACTGCCGTCGCCGGTCGACATCGTGGACACGGTGCTGCCACTCTTCGGTTGATCCCGGGGTGCGGCGATAGGGGAACTCCCTAATACCGCGGTTCGATTTGCCCCGCAGGGGAGAAAACACCCGTGACCTTCGGCGGCGAGTGCGCAAGAGTGTAGCTATGCAGTCGCTGTCCCGTCGGTAAGCGCGACCGCGAAGCAGTGACCGTAGATCCAAGATCTGTCTGCGGGGGTGGGCCGTGGGCGGACCCCGCAACGGGGGGATGGCGGGCGGAGACGCTCGCCGCAGAGTGAAAGGATTTACGTTGTTCTCGTCAATCAGCGCACGCCGTATCTTTCGTGTGGCCGTCGCCGGTGCGATCGCCGCGATTCCGTTGACCGCGCTGGCGATGCCCGCCTCCGCCACCCCGAGCACACCCGGGGTCACTCCCGCTTACAGCCAGTGCGCCTTCGGCCCGTTCCAGGACTGGAGTTGCAACAACAACCTCTTGGTCGATAAACCCCACTACGGCGCACCACCCTATGGCCGCGGTCCTGGCTGGGGCGAGGGCGGTGGCTGGGGCGGCGGAGGCTGGAACCAGGGCTGGGGCGGCGGAGGCTGGAACCAAGGCTGGGGCGGAGGTTGGAACCAAGGCTGGGGCCAGGGCGGGGGCTGGGGCCAGGGCTTCCCGGGCACAGGCTCGTTCGGCAGCAGTTAGAAACTCCGCGAAAGACGCCGGTGGCCCGCTCCGAAACTCCGGAGCGGGCCACCGCGCGAATCGGCCTGGAGATCAGGCGGTCTCGGTGATCGGGCGATCGACCCAGCTCATCAGGCCGCGCAGCTTGGCGCCGGTGACCTCGATCGGGTGCTCGGCGTTCTTCTTGCGCAGCGCCTCGAGCTCCTTGTTGCCGCCCTCGACGTTGGCGACCAGACGCTTGACGAAGCTGCCGTCCTGGATGTCCTTGAGGATGTCCTGCATGCGCTTCTTGGTGTCGGCGTCGATGACCCGCGGGCCCGACAGGTAGCCACCGAACTCGGCGGTGTCGGAGACCGAGTAGTTCATCCGCGCGATGCCGCCCTCGTACATCAGGTCGACGATCAGCTTCAGCTCGTGCAGCACCTCGAAGTAGGCCATCTCCGGCGCGTAACCGGCCTCGACCATGACCTCGAAACCGGTCTTCACCAGTTCCTCGGTGCCGCCGCACAGCACGGCCTGCTCACCGAACAGGTCGGTCTCGGTCTCTTCCTTGAAGGTGGTCTTGATGACGCCCGCGCGGGTGCCGCCGATGCCCTTGGCGTAGGACAGCGCCAGCGCCTGGCCCTCGCCCTTCGGGTCCTGGTCGATCGCGATCAGCGCGGGAACGCCCTTGCCGTCGACGAACTGACGACGCACCAGGTGGCCCGGGCCCTTCGGGGCGACCATGCCGATGGTGACGTTCGCCGGCGGCTTGATCAGGCCGAAGTGGATGTTGAGGCCGTGGCCGAAGAACAGCGCGTCGCCGTCCTTCAGGTTCGGCTCGATGTCGTTGGTGAAGATCGACGCCTGCGCGGTGTCGGGCGCGAGCACCATGATGACGTCCGCCCACTCCGAGACCTCGGCAGGCGTGCCGACGGTCAGGCCCGCCTCCTCGGCCTTCGGACGCGACTTCGACCCCTCGGCCAGACCGACGCGGACCTCGACGCCCGAGTCGCGCAGGCTCAGCGAGTGCGCGTGCCCCTGGCTGCCGTAGCCGATGACAGCGACCTTGCGGCCCTGGATGATCGACAGGTCGGCATCGTCGTCGTAGAACATCTCGACTGCCACTATGGTTCCTTCCGGGATCATCCCCGCGCGAGGCGGGGCACACCGGCTTGCGCCGGTGCGGATTTACGTTGTTCTGGATCGGATCACCCCCGCAGCCGCGGGAGGGGATCATTCCCGCCTGAGCGGGGAGGCGGCACGCCAACCGTCGATCGCAGAAAGACTAGCGTGTGGCCGCCGCTGGGCGGTCGGCCCCATCGGTGTGCCGCTCGTCAGCTCATCGGGTGGCGGTGATGGACTTCGGTCCACGCCCCACCGCGACGACACCGGACTGCACGATCTCCCGGATGCCGTACGGTTCGAGCATCCGCAGCAGCGCGTCGAGCTTGGACCGGGTTCCGGTCGCCTCGACGGTGAGCGCGTCCGGCGACACGTCGATGACCTTCGCGCGGAACAGCCCCACGGCCTCGATCACCTGGGTCCGCACGCTGGCGTCGGCGCGCACCTTCACCAGGATCAGTTCGCGGGCCACCGAGCTGTCGGAATCCTGCTCCACGATCTTGATGACGTTCACCAGCTTGTTGAGCTGCTTGGTGACCTGCTCCAGCGGCAGGTCTTCGACGGTGACGACGATGGTCATGCGCGAGATCTCGGGGAGCTCGGTGCCACCGACCGCCAGCGACTCGATGTTGAAGCCGCGGCGGGAGAACAGCGCCGCGACCCGTGCCAGCACGCCCGGTTTGTCCTCGACGAGAACGCTGAGGGTATGCGTGGTACTCATCCGTTGTTCACCTTGTTCTGATCGTGCGACATCGCCGTGTGGATGACCGCGGGCTCGGAGGCCTGCTCGTCGTCGTCGAACAGCGGGCGGATGCCGCGAGCGGCCATGATCTCGTCGTTGCTGGTGCCCGCGGCGACCATCGGCCACACCTGGGCGTCCTTGCCGACGATGAAGTCGATCACCACGGGACGGTCGTTGATGGACTGCGCCTCGCGGATCGCGGCCTCCACGTCCTCCTCGCGCTCCACCCGGATGCCGTGGCAGCCGAGGGCTTCGGCGAGCTTCACGAAGTCGGGGATGCGCAAGGTGTGCGTGCCCAGGTCGGTGTTGGAGTAACGCTCCTGGTAGAACAGCGTCTGCCACTGGCGCACCATGCCGAGGTTGCCGTTGTTGATCAGCGCGACCTTGATCGGGACGCCCTCGACGGCGCAGGTGGCCAGCTCCTGGTTGGTCATCTGGAAGCAGCCGTCACCGTCGACCGCCCACACCTCTTTGTCCGGCGCGCCCATCTTGGCGCCCATGGCCGCCGGGACGGCGTAGCCCATGGTGCCGAGGCCGCCGGAGTTCAGCCAGGTGCGCGGCTTCTCGTACTTGATGAACTGGGCGGCCCACATCTGGTGCTGGCCGACGCCCGCGCAGTAGATCGCGTCGGGTCCGGCCAGGCGGCCGAGCGCCTCGATGACGAACTCCGGCGACAGCGAGCCGTCCGCGGGCGGGGTCCAGCCCAGCGGGTAGGCGTCGCGCACGCCGTCGAGGTAGGTCCACCAGTCGGTCAGCGCCAGCGGCAGCGCGGCACCCGCGGACGGGTCGGCCTTCAGGGTCTCGATCAGCTCGATGATCACCTCGCGGCAGTCGCCCACGATCGGGACGTCGGCGTGCCGGTTCTTGCCGATCTCGGCCGGGTCGATGTCGGCGTGGATGACCTTGGCGCCGGGGGCGAAGGAGTCCAGCTGACCGGTGACGCGGTCGTCGAACCGCGCGCCCAGGGTGATCAGCAGATCCGACCGCTGCAACGCGGCGACCGCGCCCACGGTGCCGTGCATGCCGGGCATGCCCATGTTCAGGCGGTGGCTGTCGGGGAACGCGCCGCGCGCCATCAGCGTGGTGACCACGGGGATGCCGGTGAGCTCGGCCAGTTGCAGCAGCTCGGCCGAGGCGTCGGCCTTGATCACGCCGCCGCCGACGTAGAGCACGGGAGCCTTGGCTTCCATGATCATCCGCGCGGCCTCGCGCACCTGCTTGCCGTGCGGCTTGGTGACCGGACGGTAGCCGGGCAGCCGCATCTCCGGCGGCCAGGTGAAGGTGGTCTGCGCCTGCAGCACGTCCTTCGGGATGTCGACCAGCACGGCGCCGGGACGGCCCGAGGCGGCGAGGTAGAACGCTTCCGCGATGATGCGCGGGATGTCGATGCCCTCGGTGATCAGGAAGTTGTGCTTGGTGATCGGCATGGTGATGCCGGAGATATCGGCTTCCTGGAACGCGTCGGTGCCGATCAGGCCGCGGCCGACCTGGCCGGTGATGGCCACGATCGGGACGGAGTCCATCTGCGCGTCGGCGATCGGGGTGACCAGGTTGGTCGCGCCGGGGCCGGATGTGGCCATACACACACCGACCTTGCCGGTCGCCTGGGCGTAACCGGTGGCGGCGTGACCCGCGCCCTGCTCGTGGCGGACGAGCACGTGGCGCACCTTGGTGGAATCGAAAAGCGGGTCGTAGACGGGAAGGATCGCGCCGCCCGGAATGCCGAATACGGTGTCGACGCCGAGCTCCTCGAGCGACCGGATGACCGACTGCGCGCCGGTGACCCGCTCGGGCGGGAGCTGGCGGCGGTTGGCCGCGGACGTCGCGTTGGCAGCGGGCGTGGCCTGCTGATTCGCCGAAGGCGCTGGCCTACGGGCCGAAGGCCCGGGCCGTGCGGTAGGTGCGCTCACCGTCTTCGTTCCTTACTGGTTGTGGTTCCGACCCCGGATGTTGTGCCAGCGGTGTCTTGCGCTTCGCCATGCCGGACATTAGTCCGAACATAAAAAAGCCCCCGACAGCCCAGGGCTGATCGAGGGTGGCGCGTCGCAACGCGAGCTGACGTATTCGACTCAGTGTGTCAGGCTCAACGCTGGACGCGCCGGCCGATTACGAGCAACTCGTTTCGATTCACGCGCACGACGTTAAGCGGGTGTGAACCGAAGAGTCAAACAGATGACCCCGTGTGTCCCATTATGTGGGAGAGTGCGGTTGCTTGTGTCCGTTCATCAGGATGCGAGGATGGTGGTGTGTCATCACCGCATCAGTCCGTGCCACCGCCTGAATCGTCCCACACGCCCGCGGGAACAACGGATACGGGTGGCGCCTCGGACGCCCATGTGATCCGCATCCCACGGCTGGCGTTCCTGGGCGTGTTCATCCTGCTGATGTGCGTGTTCTTCCCCTTCGTCGGCTGGCCCGCCGGACTGTGGTGGCTGCTGCTCATCCCCGTCGCGGTGCTGGCTTGGGTGCTGCGGACGCAGACCGGCGTCTCCGACGCGGGGCTGGATCTGCGGACGCTGTTCGGCTCCCGCCACCTCGACTGGACACAGGTGAAGGGTGTGCGAATCCCGAAGCGTGGATACGTGCGCGCCGACCTGACCGACGGCAGCGAAGTGAAGTTGCCCGCGGTGAGTTATGACCGGCTTCGCGATCTGGCCGCTTTCTCCGGCGGACGGATTCCGGACCCGTTCGCGGAGCCGAGGGAACCCGCGACGGGAGAATCCCCCGCCGAACCCGCGGACGCGAGTGGCGGAACCTCGAACACCGAGGGCGATCCGGCGACCAATGGGTTGGCGAAGTCCGGCGGGAACGCCGAAGAAGACACGCGACGCGACAGCGCGACGTAGCGAGCTCGGTCACACCGGCCGACTCTCCAACTGCCCGGCTCGAGCGCCATCGCGCCGAAGCGGAACATTCGCCGCCGTTGGGAGGTTGCGGTCGAGTGATGGGATGATTTCCCCGGAGCACTGATCCTCCTCGTCCCCACCCCCGACGTTCCGGTACCTCCGGCGTCACCGTCGTCGCCCGCGACACCACGCACCGGCGACACACCCGAACCGGCCGACCGCGATGAGACGCCGCACCACCCGGCAGGTGGGCACGCCCACCGGGAGTAACGTGGTGCTCCGCCGAGCACGCTCTGCGCCGTCGCACGTCAGCCCCCGCGACCCGAGGACCATCGAAATGCCACCGCTTCGTTCACGAACCACGACCATCGGCCGCAATGCCGCAGGCGCACGCGCACTCTGGCGCGCCACCGGCATGACCGACACCGACTTCGGCAAGCCGATCGTCGCCATCGCGAACTCCTACACCCAGTTCGTCCCCGGCCATGTGCATCTGAAGAACGTCGGCGAGATCGTGGCCGACGCGGTGCGCGCCGCCGGTGGCGTCCCGCGCGAATTCCACACCATCGCCGTCGACGACGGCATCGCCATGGGCCACGGCGGCATGCTCTACTCGCTGCCCTCGCGCGAGATCATCGCCGACTCCGTCGAGTACATGGTGAACGCGCACACCGCCGACGCGCTGGTCTGCATCTCCAACTGCGACAAGATCACCCCGGGCATGCTCAATGCGGCCATGCGGCTGAACATTCCGGCGGTGTTCGTCTCCGGCGGGCCGATGGAAGCGGGCAAGGCCGTCGTCGTCGGCGGGGTCGCGCAGGCGCCGACCGACCTGATCACCGCGATCTCCGCGAGCGCGAATCAGGCGGTGTCGGAGGAGGGTCTGTCCGAGGTCGAGCGCTCCGCGTGCCCGACCTGCGGTTCCTGCTCGGGCATGTTCACCGCGAACTCGATGAACTGCCTCACCGAGGCACTGGGTCTCGCGCTGCCCGGCAACGGCTCCACCCTCGCCACGCACGCCGCGCGCCGGGCGCTGTTCGAGCGAGCGGGCACCGTGGTGGTGGACATCGCCAACCGCTGGTACCGCGAGGACGACGCGTCCGTGCTGCCGCGCAACGTCGCCGACGCCAAGGCTTTCCGCAACGCGATGGCGCTGGACGTGGCGATGGGTGGTTCGACCAACACCGTGCTGCACACGCTCGCCGCCGCGCAGGAAGGCGAGGTCGACTTCGATCTGCACACCATCGAGGAGATCAGCCGCCGGGTGCCAACGCTGTCGAAGGTGTCGCCCAACTCCGACTACCACATGGAGGACGTGCACCGCGCAGGCGGCATCCCCGCGATCCTCGGCGAGCTGCGCCGGGCGGGCCTGCTGGAGACCGACGTCACCACGGTGCACACCGCGAGCCTCGACGAATGGCTCGACACCTGGGACATCCGCTCCGGCAAGGCCTCTCAGGAAGCCATCGAACTCTTCCACGCCGCCCCGGGCGGGGTGCGCACCACCGAGCCGTTCTCCACCGACAACCGCTGGTCGTCGCTGGACACCGACGCCGAGGGCGGCTGCATCCGCGACCTCGAGCACGCCTATACCAAGGAAGGCGGCCTGGTCGTGCTGCGCGGCAACATCGCGCCCGACGGCGCGGTGCTCAAGACCGCGGGCATCGACGAGGAGCTGTTCTCCTTCCAGGGCCCCGCGGTGGTGGTGGACTCGCAGGAGGAGGCCGTGTCGGTCATCCTCGGCAAGAAGATCGAGCCGGGCGACGTGATCGTGGTCCGCTACGAAGGGCCCGCGGGCGGCCCCGGCATGCAGGAGATGCTGCACCCGACCGCCTTCCTGAAAGGCTCTGGCCTCGGCAAGGAGTGCGCGCTGATCACCGACGGCCGCTTCTCCGGCGGCACTTCGGGCCTGTCGATCGGGCACATCTCCCCCGAGGCGGCCAGCGGCGGTGTCATCGGCCTGATCGAGAACGGCGACCAGATCCGCATCGACGTGACCAGCCGCACGCTCGAGGTCCTCGTCGACGATGCGGTGCTCGCCGAGCGCCGCGCGAAGATGGAAGCCTCCGAACGGCCGTGGCAGCCGGTCAACCGCGATCGTCCGGTGACGACCGCGCTGCGGGCGTACGCCGCGATGGCGACCTCAGCCGACAAGGGCGCTGTCCGCCACGTGCCCTAGGCTTCCGGCCTCTCCGGGTCTCTCGGCCGTACCGGTTCGGTGCAGTACGACTTGGTCGCAGGTCCTACGTCAGCTGCCGCAACAGTTTTGGGCGTATGCACTGACACACGCGATCCGAGCCCACGGCCGACGTCCAGACCGACCAGCAACCTCGCCGGCTCGCCCGGCGAGGTCTTGCGCCCGTGTTCGAGCAGCATATGTGCGACTTCATGAGCGACCACGTGCCGCTCCATCAGCGGATCCGATGACGGGCGATACAGCACCACGTCGTCAGCCTCACGGGCCAGCGACAACCCGCACGACCCGATGAGCGCATTCTCTGGCAATGTCCTGCGCGCGCGGATCCGCTCCACCGAGGTGACGAGTCCGCTACGCTCCACCCCGTTCCCAGCTGCAAAGTGCCAGCGAGCGACTCCGGTCGCGACGCCTCGATGGCCGCCGTCGAAGCCGCGCAGACAGCGCCGCAAGCCCGACGCCGTCGAACCCCACGTCAGGTCTGGTCGATGCCATGCTGGCGAGCGCAGGGCTGATTGCCGCGACACCAGCGGCGCCCATGCACACCGTCTCCCGTCCAGCCATCGCGATCACCGCCGTCCCCGAGGCTGGTGACGAGGTCGGTGCCGCGGTGCCGGGCGGCGGCTGCAAACCCTACGCCGCCGGAATACCCCGCCTGAGCTGCGTATTGGTCGAGCCACGGACCGGCCCTGCCGGAGTTCGTGCCGAACATCTCGCGGAACCTATTGAATCTGACGTCAACTTTAAGTAGCGTTGCCGACCACTGACGGTGACCCGCGTCACATCAGGTTCGTTTCTCACCCTGGAGATAGATATGACTCCGAATTCGGATTCCGGCAGCCCGGATCAGAAGAAATTACGGCGCCTCATGGCCGCTGCCCTGGTGGGCAGTTCGATCGAATGGTACGACTTCTTTATCTACGGAACAGCCGCTGCCTTGGTCTTCGGCAAGCTGTTCTTTCCCCATGCGTCGCCGCTGATGGGCACCTTGCTGGCCTTCAGCACCTTCTGGGCGGGCTTCATCGCCCGGCCACTGGGCGGACTGATCTTCGGGCACATCGGCGACACCTTCGGCCGCAAGCCTGCACTGGTCTCGTGCCTGGTCCTGGTCGCCGCATCCACCTGCGCGATCGGCCTGCTGCCCACCTCCAAGTCGATCGGCGTGGCCGCGCCGATTCTGCTGGTGGCATTGCGGTTCCTCCAGGGCATCGCCGTGGGAGGCCAGTGGGGCGGGGTCACCCTGCTGCTCACCGAAACCACCAAGCCGAACCGCAAAGGCCAAGCGGGCACCTTCGGCCAGATGGGCGTGCCCTTGGGCCTGCTACTGGGCACCGGCGCGTTCCTTCTGGTCAGCGCATACGTCAAGGGTGCCGACTTTCTGAGCTGGGGTTGGCGTATCCCGTTCCTGGCCAGCGCCGCGCTGTTCCCGGTGGTGCTGTTCATCCAGCTCCGCATCGAGGACTCCCCTGAGTTCCGCCGGCTGCAGACCAAAGCCGCCGCGGCCACGACCGCGGTCGCGCAGGCCCCGATTCTGGAAGTACTGCGCACGCGCTCGAAGCGGGTCCTGCTCGGCGCCGGCCTGCTGTTCGGAACAAACGCCATCTTCTACATCAGTGTCGCCGGTGTGCTCGATTACGGTGTGCGCGAACTCGGCCTGGCCCGCAACAGCCTGCTGGCCGTCTCCCTGCTCGCCTCGGCCATCGGAGTGCCCATCATCTATCTCGCCGGCTCACTGTCCGACCGTGTGGGTCGCCGCCCATTGATATTGATCGGGGCAGCGCTCATGGCGCTGTGGGCATTCCCCTTCTTCTGGCTGGTGGGTAGCGGCTCACTCACGGCGATCATGATCGCAACCACTGTCGGCAGCGGCCTCGGCTCCGGGCTGGTGTACGGCCCGTTGGCGGCGTATCTCGCGGAACTGTTCGAGCCCCGAATCCGCTACTCCGGCATAACGCTCGCCTACCAGCTGGCCGCCATCCTGGTCAGTGGTGGCACGCCCTTCCTCATGACCGCGCTGCTGGCGGCAACCGGTTCGACAGCGTCGGTCTCCGCCTTCCTCATGGTCATGGCGCTGTGCACGCTCGGCTGCGCATGGGCACTGCCGGAAACCGTGTCGGCCGAGCAGCCCGCGACGGCCGGCGGGAACGCCTCCGTCTCCGTTCCGTCCTGATCAGCATCGTCTGATCAATCTGGGTAACTGCCAACAGGATTCACGTAAACGCCAGCACTGGGCGTTGGCCTGCTGCATAGTTGTAAACGCTCGCGTACCTGACTTATACGCGAGCGTTTACAACTTCAGGTTCATGATTGGATCAAAGACCCTCATGAGGACGAGAACATCTGCTGCGGCGGTCGGCGCTGCCGCCATCACAGCCCTGGCCGTCGGAACCGCATGCGGATTCCCCGGAACGGCCCACGCCGATAGCGCGCCCGGTGGGGATACGCCAGTGGTGATCACGGTCGACACCACTGCGGACGAAACCGCGGCCGATCCCGGAAGCGGATCGTGCCGCACGGCTTCTGGTACCTGCACCCTGCGCGCCGCGGTGCAGGTGGCCAATGCCCGTCCGGGCAGCACGATCGTGGTGCCGGCCGGCCGCTATGTTTTGGCGATACCGCCCGACCCGCAGAAAGTGCAGGGCCGCAACGCCGATCCGACCACGGGAGACCTGAACCTCACCGCGCCGACGGTGCTGCGTGGCGCGGGCCGTGACCGGACGGTGCTGGACGCCAACGGGATCGACAGGGTGCTCAGTATCGCCTCGCCCGTAACGGTGGCGGGGTTGACCGTCACGGGCGGAGTCACCGCCCAACACGAGATTCCGTTCTACGACACCGGCGGAGGCGGCATCGCCAATTCGTCGAGCCTCGTCCTCGATGACGTGGTGGTCCGGGGTAACAGCGCCGGGTACGGCGGCGGCATCTTCAACGTGCCTGGATCGGACTTGCACACCACGAACACGATCATCACCGGCAATACCTCCGGCGAGGCCGGCGGTGTGCGGTGCGACAACACCTGCACCTTCACCGACTCCACGATCTCCGACAACCACGTGATCAATCCCGGAAAGTGGTATCGCCCTGGGGGATTCGCCGGGCGCGGCGGCGGTGTCGATGTGCGAGGCCGGGGTGTGGTGACTTTCGATCGCGCGACAGTCAGCGGAAACACTGCCTCGGATGGTGGCGGCGGTATCAATGTGGCGCCGGCCTACCTCGATACCCTCCCGCGCCAGCTGACCGATCGGGTCGACGCCCCGGTGGGCACCGTCATCGTGCGGAACTCCACCATCAGGGCGAACACCTCCGGTATCGCATCGGCCAACTGCGCGACGGCGTTCGCGCGGATCGTCTCCGAGGGCGGCAACACCAGCGACGACGCTTCCTGCGAGCTCACCGGGGCAGGCGACAGAGTCGTGTCCTAGTCGGTCACACCGGACAACAGCCGCTGACGCTGGGACCCCGTCACCAGATCACGAGCGAGGCTGTGCGGCCCGTGCGGTCGGTTCCAGCAACTTTCTGCGTCCCACCCACATCTTCATACCAGGGTGCGCGCACGGGCTCGGCACCGACTTCACGAGCCGGGTGGCGCAGGGACGACAGGCCTATCCTGCCGACACCTGCGTCACACCCATCAAGGCGCGGGATATCTCGACGGCGGCCGCCGCCGCCCGGCTCACCGATGGGCAACCGCTCCCCTGTCCGCCGGATCGTTCAGGCCTGGCAGCGACTTCCAGTCGATCGCCCGCTTCAGGATCTTTCCGGTCGCGCCCTTCGGCAACTGGTCCACGAACGCGAACAGGTGCGGAACCTTGTATGCCGACAGCTGCTCCTTGGCCCAACTCCGCAGTTCATCCGGTGTCGGCTCCGCTCCGGGCGCCAGGGCGATCACCGCGGCGACCTCCTCGCCGTAGTGCTCGTCGGGCACACCGATCACCGCCGCTTCGACGATATCGGGGTGCCCGTACAACACTTCCTCGACTTCACGGGGATAGACGTTGTAGCCGCCCCGGATGATCATGTCCTTGGCCCGGTCGATGATGTAGACATAGCCGTCGTCATCGACCTTGCCGAGATCCCCGGTGGCGAGCCAGCCGTCGCGCAGGTCGGATGCGGTGGCCTCCGGCCGGTTCCAGTATCCCCGCATGATCGTCGGACCGGACAGGTACAACTCGCCTACCTCACCGGGAGCGAGTACCGCGCCCGAGGCGTCCCGGACTTCGATTCGCATGCCGGGCAACGGAAGACCCACAGAACCCACCCTCGGGTCCTTCCCGACGGGGTTGAACGTCGCTATTCCCGACGATTCGGTAAGCCCATAGCCTTCCATGATCTCGCAGCCGAAGCGGGCGCGAAAAGCTCGGATGACCTCCCCCGGGAGTGAGGCACCGCCCGACGAAGCCATCCGCAGACTCCCGAACTGCTCGGGCCCGAAGTCCCCTCCGGCGTGCAGCATCGCGTTCCACATCGTCGGGACACCCGACATCAGGGTGATCTCGTCCGCGCGCACCATCTCGAGCATGCGGCCGGGATCGAACCGCGACAGCAGCGACAGCGACGCACCCAGGTGCAGAGCGGTATTCATGACGACCGACTGTCCGAATACGTGGAACAGCGGCAGCGCGGTGCCCATCCGCTCCTCGCTCGTCACCCCGAGGTAGTCGATCAAGATCGTCGACGCGGCGTGCAGGTTGGCGATCGTGAGCTCTACACCCTTCGGCTTCCCCGTGGTACCGGAGGTATACAGCAGAACCGCGACATCATCCGGGGCGAGATCGACGGGTTCGGACAGCGGCTCCGTCCGATCACGCTGTGCGCCCGGCTCGAGCACCCAGAGCGGGAGTCCGCGCTCCCGCGTGGCCGTCTCGGCCGATGTTGTCGCCTCGTGCCACGCGATCACCAGGCGTGCCGTGGAATCGTCGACGACGTAACCGATTTCAGCTCCGGTCGCCATCGTATTCATGGTGATGACGATGGCGCCGACGAGGTGCGCACCCATGTAGGCGACAACGAATTCGGGGACGCTCGGGGCCACCAGCAGTACGCGGTCGCGACTGTCGATCCCGGCGGCACGCAGTGCACCGGCGAAGGCCGCCACCGAGTCCTTCAGCCGGCCGTAGCTCCATTCCTCGCCCTGCGCCCTGATCGCGATCGCCTCGGGCCGATCAAGCGCGTTCTTCCACATCGGACCGGCGACGTTGACCATCCGAATCCTCCTTCTGGCCTAGCGGGTAATCCCCCTCACACCGTAATTAAACTTGGCGTCAAGTTCAATAACTGGCAAAAGGGAAATCTGCGACAACCGCATCGGCAAGGAAACCGCGTGATGCGACCGGAACAGCCGCTGACGGCGGCACCGGGACTGCGCCGGCATTTCCGGTGACGACGCGGTCCCCGGCCAGTTCACTCAGCTCGCGGCCTCGTCGATTTTCAACGCGTTGGCCCACAGGCGGGTGGCCGTTCGAACGAGGTCGTCCAGCGAGGTTTCCTCTTCGAGGGCGAACGCGTAGTACGCCATCCGGCCGACCATGCCGGACAGCGCCCGTGCGGCGGTCTGGGGATCGAGTTCACGGTCGGCCAAGCCCCGTTCCTGTAAATCCCTGATGGACCGCGCATTGCGGGCGGCGAAGGCGCGGGCGCGGCGGCGGCGCATTTCGCGGAACTTCGGGTCGATCGCGGCCACCTGATCGAGGATCAGCATCAATTTCGCGTTTCGCTTGTACGCCTCGAAGTAGGCACGGTTACTCGCCTCGATGACCGCTACCGGAGAGGCCTCGTCCGTACTCAGACGCGGCATTCCCGGATGCAGCATCTCGTGCTGCGATGCTTCGAGCACCGCCTGCAGAATCTCTTCCTTGCTCGAGAAATAGGTATAGAAGCTACCCGTGGAGCATTTCGCCTCGGCCGTGATATCCGACAATCGCGCGTCGAGGTAGCCGTCCCGCTCGAATACCACTCGGGCCGCGGCCACCAGCGCTGCCCGCCTGCGCAAGCCGCGGGCCGTAAGAGGAGGCTCCCGCAGGGCAGAGGTATCGGCAAGCGAGGGGATCTCCGCCGCTGCCGCTTCGTCGTCGACCGTCCTGGCCATCGTTCACCCTCCCTGCTCTGCGCTGGACTCTCGAAGGAATCGTCGCACACCCGTTGTCGGTCCGCGCTCGGCTCCGACCTCCCGGGATGGCCCGATGGGCGCGGTCCGCACTCCAGCCGAGGTTCGGCAGCTTCGTGGCGGCGAAGTCTGTCATGAAAGCCCAGACCCTGCCCAGCCGGGGGAACCGGCTGGGCAGGGTCGGCATCACTTCGCCGGGGCTGGGGCCGGGGCCGGCATCGGCTGGTTGATCGTCGTGAAGTACTGGACTGCCGCCATGATCGCGACCGGAGCGGTGACGAGAATCTGGCCTGCCAACGTCCCCAGCGCGCCGAGGGCCATGATTCCGCCCAGACATCCGATGGCGGCTGCGGGAATGAAGGCTCCGAACAAGCCGATAATCGCCGCGGAAGCGACGGTCGCCCCGGCGATCCCGCCCAGCACGCAACCGACCGCCGCGCCGCCGATGCCGCCGACGGCGGTACCGATCGTCGCGCCCATGAGGATCGTGGAGGACAGTCGCGCCCAAGCGGCTTGTTCCCGGTCGTACTGGGTCTTCCAGGGAGCCTGGTCTTCGTAGGGCAGCGCCACCGGCTTGTAGGCGGCGTGCTCGAGGTCGAACTGCGGCGTCAAGGTAGCAGTGCGGTCGCGGATTTCGGCGGCGATCGGGAAGACGAAATCATCGACCCGGAAAGACAATTCCGAACCCGCCACCACAGCACCGCCGGGAGCCTTGATCTTCAGCACCCCCTCTTCGACGGCAATCGAGCCGGCCGCGAGATCGATCACCGATGACCGCTCTCCGACCGATACCTTGTAACCGACCGCCGCGGCATCGGCCGGTGCCGCCGATACCGTTCCGGCGGTTATGCCGAGCGTCGAGACGAGCAGCGACGCTGCCGCAATCGTTTTCCTCATCTTTTTCCTTCTTCTTTGTGCCTCGAACCAGACGTTCGAGAGACTGCGAACACGCACGGGTGCGATTCGATTCGGTTTCGCCGACGAAACCACCCGGCCGGGATAGGCCAGTGCCATCTGGGGACCACCGCGGCACCCCAGTCGTGTCCGATGAACACGGCATCCTCCTCGCGAAGCGGCCTGCCCGGGACCAGAAGCCTGCGAGACAGATCGTTCACAGTCAGGAGTGGGGCCATGCAGTTCCCTCGATCGTCGTGTTTCGGATCTAGGCTTCGACTTCGGCGGGCCGAATGTGAAACTGAACTCAACATCAAATTGTGACCTACGTCAAGTCTTGATCCGAAATCGACGTCATTCACGGTCCTGCCGGAACGGCGGAACTCCCGGCGGCGCCGGTGTCGGCTGTCGCTCTACCCGCAGGGCTCACAGTGGGCTTCGACGACCTTGTCGGGGGCGGCCCCGGCCGGTGGGCCGGGATCACGGCGAAGGTCGGGGTCGTCGTTCTCTCGCGCTGCGGCTGCTGAAGGCGGCAAACGACGAAGGCCCCCTCGTCCGGTTACGACGAAGGGGCCTTCGGTTCGTCTGGATTCAGTCGAAGGGGCCGATGCCCGTCAGTGGGTTGCCGCCGTGCAGGTACCAGTACGCGCCGACCGCGGCCGCCACAGCGAGAAGCAGGATGACGAAGGAGCCGGAGGCGGGGCGGATCGCCCAGCCTCGGTTGCGGTCGAAGGACAGGCGACCGGGGCCGGTCAGGATGATGACGGCCGAGACGCCCGCGAGGACGCTCTCGTATTCCACCGCTCCCGGACCGGCTTTGTACTGGAACCCGGGGGCCATGCCCTGCTTCCAGGCCCAGGCGTCCAGGATGACCGCGAGCACCGCACCGGCCGCCAGCGGAGTCAGCAGGCCGAGGATCAGCAGGGCACCGCCGCCGACCTCGCCCGCTGTGACCAGGAGGGCGGACACGCTCGGGTGGTCCCAGCCGCCGCGCTCCATCATGTCGCGGGTGCCGTCCAGGCCGGGGCCGTGGAACCAGCCGGTCAGCTTCTGCAGGCCGTGGTAGAGGAAAGTGGCGCCGACGACCAAGCGGAGCAGCAACAATCCGAGATCGAGCGTGCCGCGGCGGACCTCGCCGTTGCGGCGACGTAGACGCGCGGTGTCGCTCGGCGGGGCCGGGGCGGGTGGGATGCTCGCGTAGTCGTAGGTGGGCGCCGCTGTCGCGCCCGCAGCGGTTCTGTTCGCGCCGGTGGCGGGGACCTCGGGCTCGAGCCCGAGTTCTTCCTCGGTGCGGGGGACGTCCTTGGACAGCTGCGGCCGCTGGGCCGTATCCACCCGCTCGAACTGCTCGGTCGGCGAATCGTACGGGCTGGTCACTCCCCGACCGGTGGACGACACCGCCGCCTGCTCGGCCGTGGAAGGAGCGGCGTTCCCGGCCTTGGATTCGGGCGTGTCTTTCGGCTTGTCGGTCACGGCCAATACCCTATGCCGCACCGCACCAGGGCGGGCAAGTACAGCGCGGCGTGTCAGTGCGCGCGCGACACCCCCACCCGGAAGGGCGCGGGCGACGGAATTTCCGTAACGTCTGGGCTATGAGTTTGGTTGTCGTGGGCCGCGTCGCGGCGAGCCTGGCGCTCGGCTCCGTCCTGCTGGTCGGATGCGCCCGGTTCGACGATTCGGCGTCCAGTCCGTTCACCCCGGAACCGACCCTGCACGGAGCCAACATCGACCCGAAGAAGCCGAGCCAGCCGCCCACCTCGACCACCCGGCCGAGCGGCCCGTGCATCGATCCCGACCCCGCGGTGGTGGCCACCTGCCTGGACACCACCGGCGGCTTGGTCGCGCTCCCCGACGGCGCGCTGGTCGCCGAGCGCAGGACCGGGCGGATCCTGAAGGTGGTGCCCGACCAGCCGCCGGTCGAGATCGCCCGGCTGGACGTGGACGGCTCCGGCGACGGCGGCCTCAGCGACATCGCGCTGTCCCCGACCTACAACGAAGACGGCCTGATGTACGCGTACATCACCACCGGCAGTGACAACCGGGTGGTCCGCATCGCCGAAGGCGGCTCACCGAAGGACGTGCTCACCGGAATCCCCAAGGGCTCCAGCGGAAATCACGGCGCGATCGAATTCGCCGCGTCCGACCAGATGCTCGTGCTGACCGGCGACGCGGGCAACCCCGGCGCGGCCGCCTCGGCCGGTTCCCTCGCGGGCAAGCTGCTGCGCGTCAACTCCCCGGTACCCGGCCGCACACTCACGCCGGAAGTCGCCGTCTCGGGCATCGGGACCGCCGGGGACGTGTGCCGGGACAGCAAGGACAGCATCTGGATCACCGACCGCACCGCCGCCGAGGACCGGCTGCAACGACTCGGCGGCGACGGCGTGGTCACCACCATGTGGACCTGGCCGGACCGGCCTGGCGTCGCCGGGTGCGCCGCCGCCTCGGACGGTGTCGCGATCTCGATGACCCGCGCGAAGGCCCTCGCCATCGCCGCCGCCGACCCGACCACACACGCGGTCACCGCGACGCCGACGCTGACCGCGCAGGACAAGTACGGACAACTCGGCGGCGCGGCGGTCGGCGCCGACGGCACCATCTGGGTGACCACGGTGAACAAGACCGACGGCCAACCGGGACCGTTCGACGACCGCGTCGTCCGCATCCCGCCGCCCCAGGCCGGAGGCGGCGGACCGGACTGAATCTTCTGCCGCGCGGGCGCGGCGGGTGCTGTGTTGATCTTCCAGCGCCTGCGGCGCTGGGTGTTCGCAGCCCTCTTATGGCTCGCGTCCGAGCGACCGCCGCTGGCGACTTCGCCGCGGACGCGGCGGCCGCTCGG
>NZ_JBSGCA010000048.1:0-54480 GCF_053601535.1 Nocardia sp. NPDC004718 | reverse complement strand
GCGACCGCCGCTTGCTCCTTCGTCGCCTACGCGACGGCCGCGCACACGCGAGCCGGGCCGCGAACGGAACAAGCTCGGTCTCGCTTCGCTCGAAACACGTGGTCGAGGTGCGCTCGGCGCGTCGACATCGAAGCCGACAACCCGGTGCACACAGGTCGTAGTGGCCGACTATCGACTACTTACTCCTCAGTCATCTACGCGGCGGCCGCGCACACGCGAGCCGGTGCGAACGATTCAGCACAATGCACGCGTGTCATCGGGCCAAGAAGTGCCAGCCGAGCCAGGCCCACACGAGTACGGCGGCGATTTTCGTCAATCGTGAGCCGGTCAGGTACCCGATCGTCTCGCCCAACGACGCGACCCGGTCCCGGCGCAGCCGCGTGACCGCCACCGCGACGAGCGCGGCCGCAAGGAGCAGGCCGAACCCGAGGAGGATGACAGCTCGGTCGCTCATCGCGATACCAGCCGCCATCCGGCGGCCAGCCACAACAGCCATCCGGCGAATCGCAGCGGCCATTGTTCGAGCGCCGGGTCCAACAGCGTGGACAGCGTCGGGTGTTCCTGGCTCGGCCGGTTCAGGGCGGGCTGCCGCAGAAGGGCGTATACCTCCCATGCCGACGCCGCGACCAGCAGCGCCGACCACACGGCCACGCCGCGCCTGATCCGGGCAGTCGGCGGGGGCCGCTCGATTCGCACGCGGAACGCCAGCACCATCCCCGCGAGTGCCGCCACCACCACCATCGCGGTCGCCTGCCAGCTGAACGGCCTGGTCGCGGCACCGCACGCCGCCAGCACGAGCCACGCCGCCAGCGGCGTCGCACGCCGTCGGAACCGTTGTGCCGAGCGCGCTGGTTGCTCTGTCACATGCGCAGGATAAGGCCCCGGTTGCCCAGAACGGGGCAGGCGGTTACGACCTCCGCGCGGATTTCGAGAGAGGCGACATCGCTTCCCGCCGGAACCGCGGTACGACGCTGTCCGCCGCGTTCACCCGTCGGCGCGCAGCAGCCCCGAGATCAGCAGCAGCACCGACTGCTGGGTCTGGGCACGGGCGAGGTCGGGGTCTTCGGCGTGCGCGACGATCAGGGACGCCTCGCTGACCACGCTCACGACGAGCTGGGCCAGCACGGGAACGGGGGCGTCGGCGATCAACCCGGCGGCGCGGGCACGCTCGAGTTGCGCGGTGATCAGGCCTAGGCCGTGGGCGGATTCGAATTCGCGCCAGGCCTGCCAGCCGAGCACGGCGGGGGCGTCGGTGAGGGCGATGCGCAGCATCGCCGGACGCTGGCAGATCTCCAGGAACAGCGCGAGACCCGCCGCCATTCCTGCCATCACATCGCCGGAATCTACTGCGGCGATGGCATTTTCGATCTCCTCGGTGATCTCCGCCTCGATCTGCTCCAGCACCGCGAGGAACAGTCCGCGCTTGTCGCCGTAGTGGTGGTGCAGCGCGCCCCGGGTGACGCCGGCCTCGGTGACCAACTCCTCGGCGGAGGTGCCCGCGAAGCCGCGCTCGGTGAACAGGCGGCGTCCCGCCTGTTCGAGCGCGGCTCTGGTCGCTCGGGAGCGGTCTTCCTGGCTACGGCGTGGCATGCAGCCGAGTGAACTCCAGAATCGATTCGGCGAGCAACTCGGGCTGATCTTCCGGCAGGAAGGTGTATGAGTCGTCGATGAGCTTCAGCGTCGCGTCCGGCAGGTCGCGAGCCAGGCGTTCGGCGAACGACACGGGGAACAGCCGATCCTCCCGGGCCCACGCCAGCAGTACCGGAATGTCGACCTCGGCGAAGTGACGGGCGGCCTCCAGGGTGTATCGGCGATGCGCCGATTTCAGGAAGCGCCGCAGATCTTTCCGGATCGCGGCGGAGTCGCGGCTCGGCAGCAGGTAGGAGTCGACGATCTCCGGCGGGACCGGCCGTTTGGTGACCCAGCCGAAGGCCACCGGCAGCCGGTGCAGCGCGCGGATGCGCAGCAACTCGGTCAGCGGGCGCAGCGAGCCGGGGATCCTGGCCAGCAGCGGCAGCGTAGTGAACGGCTGCGGTAGGAAGCCCTCGTAGCTGTCCACCGAGGCGAGCACCACCCGGCCGACGCGGGAGCGGTCGCGGGTCAGCAACACCTGCGTGATCGCTCCGCCGGTGTCGTTGGCGACCAAGGTGACGTCGGTGAGGTCGAGGCGTTCGAGGAACGCGGCGATGAGATCGGCGACACCGGCCGGAGTCAGTTCCGCGTCCGGCACCGGGATCTCGTGCGAGCCGAGCGGCCAGTCCGGCGTCAGGCAGCGGTACCCGGCCGCTGCGACAGCGGGCACCACCTTGCGCCAGAGGTCCGCGTTGACGAGCAAGCCGTGCACGAAGACGACAGGGGCGCCCGCTCCCGTCTCGTGGTAGCGGATACGGCCGCCGGGCAGGTCCACATCGTGGGTGCGGCCGAGTGCTGTGCTGGTTGCCATGGGTTCTCCCAGTGGTCTCGGTTCCCGACCACTGTTACATACATACCGTATGTATGTCTAGACCCGCCGTGTGCGGCGGCAATCTGGACGACTGACCAATATGGCGCTACCGTCTGTAGATCACGACGAGACGGAGCGCACATGACGGTGTCCGATCCTGCCCACGTATCCGGCACGCGGGAACTGGGCCTGGCCGAACTGGCGGCCGCGATCGCGGGCGGCGCGATCACCTCGACCGCGGCGGTCGGCGGCGCACTGGACCGGATCGACGCGGCGCAGGGCACGCTCAATGCCTTCCGGATCGTGCGCCGCGAGCGGGCCCTGGCGGAGGCCGCCGACGCCGACCGGCGGCTGGCCGCGGGAGAACGACTGCCGCTGCTGGGCGTGCCCGTCGCGGTGAAGGACGACACGGATGTCGCGGGCGAGCCGACCGCGTTCGGCTGCGGCGGCGACTTCGCACCGAAGACCGAGGACGCGGAATCGGTCCGGCGCCTGCGTGCCGCGGGCGCGGTGATCGTCGGCAAGACGAATACCTGTGAACTCGGACAGTGGCCGTTCACCAGTGCCGCGTGGTTCGGGCACACCCGCAATCCGTGGGACCGCGGCAGGACGCCGGGCGGGTCCTCCGGCGGAGCTTCGGCCGCCGTCGCCGCCGGATTGGTCCCCGCCGCTCTGGGTTCCGACGGCGCGGGCTCGATCCGCATCCCCGCGGCCTGGACGAACCTGGTCGGCATCAAGCCGCAGCGCGGACGAATCTCCACCTGGCCGGAAGCCGAAGCGTTCTACGGGCTCACCGTGAACGGTCCGCTGGCGCGTACCGTCGCCGACGCGGCGCTTCTGCTGGATGCGGCGGCCGGTCCGCATCAGGGAGATCTGCACACCCCGGAGCCGATCACCGCGTCGGACGCCGTCGGCAGGGATCCGGGAAAGCTGCGAATCGCCCTGTCGCTGCGTATCCCCTTCACCGCGACCAGGACCGCGCTGGATCCCGAGGTCGAGCGATCGGTACGCCGCACCGCCGACACACTGCGCGCCCTCGGACACACCGTGACCGTGGCCGACCTGCACTACGGCATGCTGATCGGCGCTTCCTTCCTCCCGCGTTCACTCGCCGGGGTCCGGCGGGTGTACGACCGCATGCCCGGTCTGGAAGTCGATCCGCGCACCACCGCCAACGCCCGAATCGGACGCGCGCTCGACGGCCCCGCCCTCTACGCGGCGCGGCAGCTGGAACCCTTGCTGCACAAGCGAATCGGCCACTTCTTCCGCGACTACGACGTGGTCCTCGCCCCGACCACCGCCACCCCACCGCCCCGCGCCGAGGAAATCGACGGCCTCGGCGTCAACGCCACCAACAACCTCATCACCGCGGCCTGCCCCTACACCTGGCCGTGGAATGTCCTCGGCTGGCCCAGCATCAACGTCCCCGCAGGCTTCACCGACACCGGCCTTCCCGTAGGCGCCCAACTGATGGGCACAGCAAACTCCGAACCCCTCCTGATCTCCTTGGCCGCGCAACTCGAATCCGAACTCCAGTGGCACCGCCACCGCCCCGCCCCGTGGTGGTGACCAGTTCAGTCCGTCGGCTGGGCCGGATCGGCCCGGCCGCCGCGGAACACCTCGTCGACGAGCCTTTGTGTCGCTTGCTGGAACGGCACGGCCAGGGACAGGGCGGCGTCGTCCACGTAGTTCAGGGTGGCGGTCAGGGTCTTCTTGCCGTCGGGTGTGCTGTACATCAGCGCCGCGTGACCCGCGGCGCCCCCGTTGTGGGTGACGACCGTGCCGCCGAGGCCGGTGTCCTGCACGAACACACCGAGGCCATAGCCCATGTTCGGGATGCCTGTCGGGTGCGGTGCGCACATCTCCGCCAGCAACTCGGCAGGCAGCAGCTTGCCGCTCATCAGCGCGGAGATGAAAGTTCGCAGGTCCTGGGTGGTCGAGATCATGTCACCGCCGCTGGAGATCCAGGAGGGGTTCTGGCTGGTGACGTCGACCGTCTTCTCCTGCCCGGCGTCCTCGTATCGGTAGTAGGCGTGGGCGTGCGGCTCGGGGAGCTCGGTCTGGGTGGTCGGGGCTACGGTGCCCGACAGCCCGAGCGGCCCGAAGATCAGCCGCTGCATCTCCTGGGCGACCGGGCGGCCGGTGACCTTCTCGATCAGCAACCTCGCCAGCACGTAGTTGGTGTTGGAGTAGCTCCAGCCCGTGCCCGGCTCGAACCGCGCGGGCTTGGACAACGCCAGCCGCACCAACTCTTCGGGCTGGTAGGTCTCGAACCGGTTGTCCACCCATTCTTTGCCCGCGGTGGTGGCGGGGATCCCCGGCACGACGGTCCCGTCTTCGTAGTACTCGCCGGTGAAGTTGAACACCCCGCTGGTGTGCTGCAACAGCATCCGCACGGTGATCCGCGAATCGAGTTCGAACTCGGGCAGGTAGCTGGCCGCCGGGTCGTCCAGTCCGATCTTGCCCTCGGCCACCAGTTGCAGGACCAGAGTCTCGGTGAAAGTCTTTGTGTTGCTGCCGATCCGGACGTGCCCATCGGTCGGCGGCTGCGCGGTCTCGCCCAGCCTGCTCACCCCGGCGCTGCCGACCCACTCGCCCCGCTCGTCGTGCACGCGCAGCGTGATTCCGGCGAAACCAGAAGCGACGATCTCATCGAGGACCTTCTGGAGCTCCGGGCGATCCGGCCCGGCGGCAACCGTTCCGTTGCCGGCACCGGCCACCCTGGCGGCATCGAGTGCCGCGATGATCTTGCGGGCCATCGCGGCCGTGGCGCGGCCGGGCTCGCCGTGGCGGGGCTGGACGGCTGCGTCGATGGCGATGCGGACGGTGCTGCGGAAGTTGTCGGCCTCGGCCGGATCGTGCCGCTCGAGCAGGTTCACGGCCGCGGTCAGGGCAGGCAGTACCTGGTCGGCGAGTTCGGCGACGGTCTTGCCCTTCAACTGGATGTCGTTGGACTTCCCGGCGAGCACGTGCCCGACCAGGCCGGTCGCCGACGTCAGGGCGATGGAGCCGTTCGTCGCGGCCGCGTGCGGCATGCCGGTGGCGGCCATCAGCGACAACGCGCCGTACGCGGCAGTCCGCAGCGTGCTCTTGTCCTGGTCGGAGAGGGTGGTGGTGGAAGTCGCGATTGCTGTGCTGTTCATGTGACTACTGTCGCGAGCCCGGCTGATACCGAGCTGACGCCGTTCTGACACGACCACTGACACGGCACTGGCCTCGAGCACAGCCGACACATCGGTGGATTACCCGGAATCATCGGCAGCCGACCGGACGCCCCACGCCGACGAAGACGCCTCCAGGACTTCCACACACGCCCGCCGACGCCCGAACCGGTCAGAAACCCAGTTTGCCCAGCTGTTTCGGGTCGCGCTGCCAGTCCTTGGCCACCTTCACGTGCAAATTCAAGTAGATCCGGGTGCCGAGGATGTGCTCGATCTGCTTGCGGGCGTTGGTGCCGACCTCTTTCAGCCGGGAACCGCCCTTGCCTATGACAATGGCCTTCTGGCTGGGCCGCTCGACGTACAGCAAGGCGTGCACGTCGAGCATGTCCTCGCGCTCCTCGTAGGGCAGGACCTCCTCGATGACGACGGCCAGCGAGTGCGGCAACTCGTCGCGCACACCCTCGAGCGCGGCCTCACGAATGAGTTCGGCCATCAACGTTTCCTCGGGCTCGTCGGTGAGCTCACCGTCGGGGTAGAAAGCCGGGCCCTCCGGCATCTTCGAGGCGATGACGTCGACGAGGACTTCCACCTGCTCACCCTTGACCGCCGACACCGGCACCACGTCGGCCTCGGGGCCGAGCAACTGGGCCACGGCGAGCAATTGCTCGGCGATCTGCTCCCGGCTCACCTTGTCGATCTTGGTGACCACGCCCAGCAGCGTCGTCTTCGGCGCCATCTGCTTGATCTGCTGCACGATCCAGCGGTCACCCGGACCGATCTTCTCGTCGGCCGGGATGCACAGCGCGATCACGTCGACTTCCGAATAAGTATCGCGCACAAGGTCGTTCAGGCGCTGGCCGAGCAAGGTGCGCGGGCGGTGCAAGCCCGGTGTGTCGACCAGGATCAGCTGGGTGTGCTCGCGGTGCACGATGCCGCGAATCGTGTGCCTGGTGGTCTGCGGGCGCGACGAGGTGATCGCGATCTTCGCGCCGACCAGGGCGTTGGTCAAGGTCGACTTGCCGGTGTTCGGCCGACCGACGAAACAGACGAAGCCGGAACGGAATTCGCCCTTCTCCCGCGCGTCAGCCACCGCGGACCTCGCCGGAGTCGGCGCTCACCGCGTCGGCCGCGTCCGCGGAGTCGTCGACGATCTCGAACACCGCGCCGTCACGATCGGTGAAGATGATCCGCGCCTCCGCCGAGACCTCCCGCACCGCCGTCACACCGAAGTCGGACAACCGCCCGCCGACCACCACGGCCGCCTCGAAGCCCTCCGCGCCGCTGGACAACGCCGCGGCCACGGCGGCTTGCAGCGCCGTCAACCGCAGCGCGGTCAGCGTGACCTCGCCCGCGGCGTAGGTGCGACCGTCGGTATCGCGGATCGCGGCTCCACTCGCCCCGCCGGTGCGGCCGAGCGCACCACGGGCCAGCACGACCAGCTTGTTGTCCTCGGCGTCCAGTTCGGTCATTCGGTGTCTCCGTCCTCGTCGCGATCGGCCGCGATATCCCGCTCCGATCCGTTCGCCTTGCGCTTGCCATTGGGATTGTCCCCGTTGGTCTTCCCCGCGGGGACCTTCTCGCGCGCTTTGCGTACCACCACGGTGTTCACCCGCATCCGGCCGCGCGCGTCCGGTCCGCCTTCACCGCGCAGCACCAACCCGTGCGCCTCGATCTTCGAACCGGGCAGCGGCACCCGGCCCAGTTCGTGCGCGAGCAGGCCGCCGACGGTATCGACGTCCTCCTCCTCGATCTCCAATCCGAACAGCTCGCCGAGATCCTCCACCGGCAGCCGGGCCGACACGCGGTAGCGCCCGTCGCCGAGATCCTCGACCGGCGGGGTCTCGTCGACGTCGTACTCGTCGGCGATCTCTCCGACGATCTCCTCCAGCACGTCCTCGATGGTCACCAGACCCGCGATGCCGCCGTACTCGTCCACCAGCAACGCCATGTGGTTGCGCCTGCGTTGCATCTCGTCGAGCAGGCTGTCCAGCGGTTTGGAGTCGGGCATGAACACCGCGGGACGCATCACCTCACTCACCCGTACCTTGCGGCCGCGTTCGGCGAACGGCACGAGGTCTTTCAGATACACCACGCCGCGAATGTCGTCGACGTTCTCGCCGATCACCGGGATCCGCGAATGCCCGGAACGCACCGCCAGCGACATCGCCTGCGCCGCGGTCTTGTCCGCTTCGATCCAGACCATCTCCGTGCGCGGCACCATCACCGCACGCGCCGCTGTGTCGCCGAGTTCGAAGACCGACTGGATCATCCGCCGTTCGTCGTCGGCCACCACTCCGCGCTCACCGGCCATCTCGACCACTTCGCGCAGCTCGATCTCGGAAGCGAAGGGACCGTTGCGAAAACCCTTACCGGGGGTGATCGCGTTACCGATGAGGATCAGCAGCCTGCTGATCGGGCCGAGCAGCGCGCCGATGAACTGCAGGGGCAGGGCCGCGGCCAGGGCGATGGAATACGCGTGCTGCCTGCCCAGCGTGCGCGGGCCGACACCGATCACCACGTAGGACACCAGCACCATCACCAGCGCGGTGACCAGCAGCGCCCAGTTCCTGCCCCAGACCGTCATCAGTCCCGCCGCCAGCAGCACCGTCGCGCCGATCTCGCACAAAATGCGCAGCAGCACCATGAGGTTCACGTAGCGGGCCCGGTCGTCGACGACCCGGCTCAGCCGCACGGCGCCGGGCCGGTCGGCTCGCACCAAGTCCTCGACGCGGGCGGGCGAGATCGTGTTCAGGGCGGAATCGACCCCGGCGAAGACCCCACCCACGGAGATGAGCAGGACCGCGAGCAGGACGAGGGTCAGGGCATTCACGCGGGACCCAGGGACTCACCCGGTGTGGTGAAGCCCGCCTTACCCAGCAACCGCGCGTCGCGTTCGGCCAGTTCGGCGCGCCGCTGCGCCTCCCGCAGGCTCTCGTACCACTCCTCGAGCAGCCGGGCCTGCAACGCGAACATCTCCTTCTCCTCATCCGGCTCGGCGTGGTCGTAGCCGAGCAGGTGCAGCACGCCGTGCACGGTGAGCAGAGCGAGTTCGTGATCGAGGGAGTGCCCCGCCTTACGCGCCTGACCGGCGGCGAACTCCGGGCACAGCACAATGTCACCGAGCATGGAGGGGCCTGGTTCGGGGCTGTCGGGCCGCCCGCCCGGCTCGAGTTCGTCCATGGGAAAGGACATGACGTCGGTCGGGCCGGGTAGGTCCATCCAGCGCATGTGCAGGTCGGCCATGGTGTCGAGATCGACGAGCACCATCGACAGCTCCGCGGCGGGGTGCACGTCCATCCGGGCGATCACGAACCGCGCGACGCTGACCAGCTCTTCTTCGGGCACGTCGATACCCGACTCGTTGGCGATCTCGATGCTCACCCGAACAGCCTACGATCCCGTCGATCGGGTCGGCGGAGCGGAGCCCCGCCCGGCGAGACGAGTTACCGCCGGTCCGCCCGGCTCGCCGCGCGGCGCTGCGCTCGGTTGCCGCCGTAATGCGGGGCGACCTGCGGACGCGACTGGGCCTCGAAGCGGTCGTAAGCGTCGACGATGTCCGAGACCAGCCGGTGGCGAACCACGTCGCTACTGGTCAGCTCCGCGAAGTGGATGTCCTCGATCTCGGTGAGGATCTCGCTGGCGGCGCGCAGACCGGACCGGGCGCCGGTCGGCAGATCGACCTGCGTCACGTCACCGGTCACCACGATCTTCGAGCCGAACCCGAGGCGGGTGAGGAACATCTTCATCTGCTCGGCGGTGGTGTTCTGCGCCTCGTCGAGGATGATGAAGGAGTCGTTCAGCGTGCGTCCGCGCATGTAGGCCAGCGGCGCGACCTCGATGACACCGGCCGCCATCAGCTTGGGAATGGCCTCCGGGTCCATCATGTCGTGCAGCGCGTCGTAGAGCGGACGCAGGTACGGGTCGATCTTCTCGTTCAGCGTGCCGGGCAGGAAGCCGAGCCGCTCGCCCGCCTCGACCGCAGGGCGGGTGAGGATGATCCGGTTGACCTGCTTGGTCTGCAGCGCCTGGACCGCCTTGGCCATCGCCAGATAGGTCTTGCCGGTACCGGCGGGACCGATGCCGAACACGATGGTGTTCGCGTCGATCGCGTCGACGTAGCGCTTCTGGTTCAGCGTCTTGGGCCGGATGGTCTTGCCCCGCCGGGACAGGATGTCCAGGCTGAGCACCTCCGCGGGGGACTCGCTGGAGCCCTCGGTGAGCATCGAAACGGTGTGCCGCACCGCCTCGGGCGTCACCACGCGGTTGCGGCCGGTCAGCGCGACGAGTTGCTCGATGACCCGCTCGGCGAGCGCGACGTCGGCCGCCTTGCCGGTGAGGGTCACGGAATTCCCGCGGACGTGGATGTCCGCGTCGAGCAGCGTTTCCAGTTCGCGAAGATTCTGGTCGGCCGAACCGAGGAAGGGGAACACGGATTCAGGAGCGAGTTCGATGCTCGAGCGCACGGTGCGCGCTGCGGGACCCGAACCGTTGTCGCCGGCGCCGATGCCTGCCGCTGGGGTGGTGGGGTCGCCGATCTCGCCTTGTGTTCTCAAAAGTGGCTATAGCCTGCTTTCCGGTCTCGACTGCTGCTGTATGGAGAAAGTTTAACCCGCCCCACCGACACCGCCCAGTGAATAAGCCGTGGGCAAAACCGGCTCCTCACGGGATTCCCCCACGTCGCCGCGCCCAATCCTCGGTGAAATCACGAAAGCGTCGCACCGCGTCCGGTGGTGTGGTAGCGGCGGGCCAGATCAGCCCGACCGCGCGCGCGGCGCCCGCGTCCGCGAGCGGGACCGTCACCGGGCCGGACAGCGGGCCCGCGGACAGTGGATCTTCGCGCGGCAGGATCGCCACTCCCAACCCCGCCGAGACCAGCCCGGCCACCGTGACGAGATCGCTCGACTCGAACGCGATCCGCGGCCGGATGTCCGCGGCGGCGCACAGTTCGTCGAAGATGCGCCGCATCCCGAATCCGTGGTGCATGGTGACGAACTCCGCGTCGGCCACCTCGGCGAGGCGGACCTGCCGCCGTCCGGCCGATCGGTGTTCCGGCGGCACCGCGAGAACCAGCGGCTGTCGCAGCACGGCGCGCCAGCCCACGCCGGCGACGGCCGGGCGCGGCGAGACGATGCCCAGATCGCTTTCACCCGCGAGCACTCGCTCGGTCACCGCTGCTGCCGCTCCCTGCCACAGCGTGATCGCGATGCGGCCGGAGATGCGGCGGAAGCCGCTGATCAGCTGCGGCACCAGCGAGCCGCCGAAAGAGTGCTGGAACGACAGCCGCACGACGCCCCCGGCCGGGTTGGCTCGATCGGCGAGGGCCTGTTCCGCCGCGTCCAGCTCGGATTGCGCGCGGCGGGCGTGCTCGTAGTAGATGCGACCGTATTCGTTCAGGACGATCCGCTTCCCGTGCCGGTCGAACAGTTCGACTCCCACCCTGCGCTCCAAGCGGGCCAGCATGCGCGACAACGTCGGCTGCGCGAGGTGCAACCGCTCCGCGGCGGCGCCGACCCGTTCGAGTTCGGCGAGTGTCGTGAACCACTCCAGATCCTCGCCCAGCACTGCCCGACCTCTCTATATGCGCTCAGGGAATGACCTTACTTCTCATTATTCATTTCCTTTCGGAAAACCGCCTGGCGATGCTGGACGAAAGGAGGAGCCGATGACCTCGACACGGATCGAAGCGGCGAGCGACGTCGCCCGCGAACGCAGGATCACCATCGCGCTGTTCGCGGCCGGTCTGACGACTTTCGCCTCGATGTACAGCGCCCAGGCACTGCTGCCGAGCCTCTCGGCCGCGTTCGGCGCGACGCCCGCGCGGGCGGCACTGGCGGTGTCGCTCACCACCGGGTTTCTCGCGCTGGCCATCATCCCGGTGAGCGCGCTCTCGTCGCGGATCGGCCGGACCAAGGTGATGATCGGTTCCGCCGTCGCGTCGGCGGTGCTCGGACTGCTGCTGCCGCTGAGCCCTTCGCTGGATCTGCTGCTGGCCGGACGCGCGCTGCAAGGCATCGCGCTGGCCGGTGTGCCCGCGGTGGCGATGGCCTATCTGGCAGAGGAGATCGGCGGGGACGGGCTGGGCGCCGCGATGGGCATCTACGTCGCGGGTACCACCATCGGCGGGCTGGCCGGGCGGTTGATCCCGGCATTCACGTTGGACGTGGCGTCCTGGCGGTGGGCGCAGGCCGTTGCCTCGATCGCCGCCGCGGCCTGCACCGTGTGGTTCGTCCGCCGGCTGCCGCCCTCGCGCGGCTTCGTGCCTCGCCCCGCCGGAATCCGGACGGTCCTGGGCGACCTCGGCAGCCAGTTGCGTCACCGCGGACTGCTCGCTCTGTTCGGACTGGCGTTCGTGCTGATGGGCGGGTTCGTCTCGATGTACAACTATCTCGGCTACCGGCTGACCAGCGCGCCGTTCGGGCTGCCGGAAGCACTGGTGGGGCTGGTGTTCGTGCTCTATCTGGCCGGAACGGCGGCCTCGGCGGCATCCGGCCGGCTGACCGATCGGATCGGCCGATCCTGGGTGCTCGCGATGTCGCTGGCCGTCATGGCGATCGGGCTCGTGGTGACGATTCCCGACCACCTCGGCACCGTGTTGCTCGGCGTATTGCTCTTCACCGCGGGCTTCTTCGGGGCACACACCGCGGCGAGCGCGTGGGTGGGGGCCATGGCCGAAGGCAACCGGGGCGCGGTGTCGTCGCTGTATCTGTTCGCCTACTACCTCGGCAGCGCGCTCGTCGGCGGAACAGCGGGCATCGCCTACGCCCGCTCCGGGTGGCTCGGGCTGGTCTGCGGCATCGGATCGCTGATGGTCGTCGCGGCACTGCTGCTGTGGGTATCGCATCGGGCGCATCGTGGTGCGGCGACGGTTCGCACCGGCACCGCTGACTCACTGGAAACTGCCCCCGTCGAGGTTTGACCGGATACCGCGCCTCGGATGCGAGTGCATCGACCAACTATCGCCCGATCAGCGGGCACCCGCTCGCGATACGAACCAGTGCGGAAGAGAGCCGCGTCGGCGCGAGACCTCACCAACGCGGCGTCAGTGCGCCGAGCGCGCCGAGGGCGACCGCTGCCGCGGTGGATGTACGTAGCACTGTCGGGCCGAGCAAGGTGATGTCCGCGCCCGCTTCGGCCAACGCCGTGAGCTCCGCGTCGGCCAGCCCACCTTCCGGACCCACGACGAGGACTATTTCGGCGGCTTCGGCGAAGGGCAATTCGGTGAAACGGGCGGCGCCGGATTCGTGCAGCGCCGCGACGATCGCGCCGCGGGCCTTCGCCGCGCGAACCAGCTCCAGCAAGTCCTGGGTGCGGTGTAGGTCGGCGACTTGCGGAATGTAGGCCCGGCGGGACTGCCTGGCGGCCGAGCGGGCCGCGGCCCGCCACTTCTCGACTCCCTTGGCCGCCTTGCCCTCCCAGTTCGCGACGCAGCGCGCGGCCTGCCAGGGAACGACGACGTCCGCGCCCGCCTCCGTCATCAGCTCGACCGCCAGTTCCGACCGATCGGATTTCGGCAGTGCCTGCACGACGGTCACCGGCGGCGTCTGAGGTGCCGCAAGCACCCGCTCGCGCACCGCGAGCTCGAGCCGGTCGCGTTGCGCGGCAACGACTTCCGATGCGGCCAGCACCCCGCGCCCGTCGGAGAGGGTGATCGGCTCGCCGACCCGGATGCGGCGCACCGTGGCGGCGTGCCTGCCCTCCGGGCCGTCGAGCACCGCGACCGCGCCCGGCTCGGGCACCTCGTCGAGGTAGAAGACCGTCTCGGCCACCTAGCGCCCGCTGAAGGACGCGCGCAGCCGCGCGAACAGGCCGCTGTTGTGCTCGGATTGCGCCGACATCACTTCGGCGCGCTCCCGCTCGCGCAGTCCCTTGTACTTGCGCAACAGTTCGGTCTGCTTGCTGTCCAGCTTGGCCGGGATCACGATGTCCAGATGCGCCAGCAGGTCGCCACGCGCGCTCGAGCGCAGCCGCGGCATTCCGTGCCCGCGCAGCACCGAGATCTCGCCGGGCTGGGTGCCCGCCGGAATGCTCAGCTCGGTGGGGCCGTCCAGGATGGTGTCGATCACGACGGTGGTGCCGAGCGCCGCGTCCACCATCGGTACCCGGATGGTGCAGTGCAGATCGTCCCCGTCCCGGACGAACACGTCGTGCGGCTGCTCTACGATCTCGACGTACAGGTCGCCCGCGTGACCGCCGCCGGGGCCGACCTCGCCCTGCGCGGCCAGCCGCACCCGCATGCCGTTCGCGACGCCCGCGGGGATCGGGGCCGCGATCTCGCGGCGCGCCCGCACCCGGCCGTCGCCACCGCATTTGTGGCACGGGTCCGGGATGGTCTCGCCCGCGCCGCGGCAGGTGGGGCACGGGCGCGAGGTCAGCACCTGGCCGAGGAAGGACCGCTGCACGGACTGGACCTCACCCGCGCCGCCGCAGGTTTCGCAGCGCACCGGCTTGGACTTGGCGTTGGTACCGGAGCCCTGGCAGATGTCGCACAGGATCGCGGTGTCCACGGTCAGGTGCTTGGTCACGCCGACCGCGCATTCGGCCAGGCTGAGCCGGGTGCGGATCAGCGAGTCGGCGCCGGGCTGGACGCGACCGCGCGGCTTGCGCGCACCGGCCGATCCGCTCATGCCGCCGAAGAACGCCTCGAACACGTCGCCGAGCCCGCCGAAGCCCGCGCCGTTGAATCCGGCCCCGCCGCCGCCGGATTCCAGCGGGTCGCCGCCCATGTCGACGATGCGCCGCTTCTCCGGATCCGACAGCACCTCGTAGGCGGCCGACACTTCCTTGAACTTGGCCTGCGCCGCCTCGTCGGGGTTGACGTCGGGGTGGAGCTCACGCGCCAGCTTGCGGTATGCCCGCTTGATCTCCTGGTCGGTCGCGTTCTTCGCGACGCCGAGCAGTCCGTAGTAGTCCCGTGCCACTTGAGTTCTCTAGTCCTTGGTCGTTCTCGACAGTGCCGCCGGTGCCCGCGCCGCTGTGAAGGGCGCCGACAACAGCATTAGTCTTGTGCACTCAACTTTATCCGGCCGAAAGGTCGAGCGTAGCAGTGGTGTCGTCGCGTCAGCGCTCGGCGAGGACCTCGCCGATGTATCGGGCGACGGCCGCCACCGATGCGATCGTGCCCGGGTAGTCCATCCGGGTGGGCCCGAGCACCCCCATACCGCCGAGCACGGCGCCCGCCGAGCCGTAGCCGGTCGACACCACCGACGTGCCGCGCATCTGCTCGACCTGCGTCTCTTCCCCGATCCGCACCGTCACCGTCCCCGGTTGCTGGGCCGCGGCGAGCAGCTTGAGCACGATCACCTGCTCCTCGAGTGCCTCCAGAACCGAACGCAGCGAGCTGGGGAAACCGAAGTCGGCGGCGTTGCGGGTGAGGTTGGCGGTGCCGCCGAGCACCAATCGCTCCTCTGGGTGCTCCACCAGGGTCTCCACCAGCACCGTGGACACCCGCACCAGCACGTCGCGCAGCCGCAACGGAGCGTGCTCGGGCAGCTCGGCCACCGCCGCGGAGGCCGCGGCCAGGCGTTTGCCGTCCATCGCGCCGCCGAGCATGCCGCGCAGCGCGGCCAGATCCTCGTCATCGATCAGCGCGCCGAGCTCCACCAGGCGCTGGTCGACCCGGCCGGTGTCGGTGATAACCACCAGCAGCAGGCGGGCGGGATTGAGCGCCACCACCTCGATGTGCCGCACCGTGGACGCCGACACCGTCGGGTACTGCACGACGGCGACCTGCCTGGTCAGCTGAGCGAGCAAGCGGACGCCCCGGCGCAGCACGTCGTCGAGGTCGACGCCGGACTCCAAAAACTGGAGGATCGCCCTGCGCTCCGCCGACGACAGCGGCTTAACCTCGGAGATCCGGTCCACGAACTGCCGGTAGCCCTTGTCGGTGGGGATGCGGCCGGAACTCGTGTGCGGCTGGGTGATGTAGCCCTCGGCCTCCAGCACCGCCATGTCGTTGCGCACCGTCGCGCTGGAAACACCCAGGTTGTGCCGCTCGACCAGCGTCTTCGACCCGATCGGCTCCTTGGTCGCGACATAGTCCGCGACGATGGCACGCAGGACCTCGAAGCGCCGATCCTCGGTGCTCGACATCGGCCGCACCTCCTCGCTCTCGTCTCCTGTCACGCCGTACCCGGCGCCGACGTCCCGTGACGGCCGCACCTCGCGGGCCGTCCGCGGTTCGTCCGTCGATCCAGTCTAATTGTCGGTAACCGGATCTCTCGCCTGCAACGGGACGAAGGAGCGGTGCGAAGCTCAGCGCGGAACGGCGGCGTCGATCACCGCGGCCACGGCGTCGGGCCGGGAGACCAGCGAGGCGTGCGAGGCCTCGATCTCACCGGTTCGAGCCGCCATGCGCTGGGCCATGAAGCGCTGGGAGGACGGCGGGATGACCCGGTCGTCGGCGGAGACCAGATACCAACTCGGCGTGCCGGACCACGCGGGCGGCCCGGACGGTTCGAGATTGGCCTTCACGGCGATGGAGCGCTGATGGACGATCATGTCCGCCGCGGTCGCCGGGCCGACGTCCTGGGCGAAGACGTCATGGAAGCTGGCGGGTGCGACATATGCGTCCAGGTTCTTCCCGGCGACACCCGTGACGTCGTCGACGAGCTTCACCTGCAGCGCGGGCGGCAGCAGCTGGCTGCCCGGGAAGCGGATCGGGTCGAGCTCGGCCTGCGCCACCTCGCCTTCCACCGGCGCGAAAGCCGCGATGTACACCAGCGATTCGACCTTGGGATCGTGCACGTTGCTGATCACGAAGCCGCCGTAGGAGTGCCCCGCCAGCACGACGGGACCGCTGATCGTGTCCAGCGTGCGCTGCACGGCGGCCGCGTCGTAGGCGGGCCCGCGCAGCGGGTTCTCCGGCGTCACCACGCGGTAGCCGCGCTCGCGCAGCACGGCAGCGACACCGTCCCAGCTGGTGGTGTCGGCGAAGGCGCCGTGCACGAGCACGACGGTGGGCAGCGATTGCGCTTGCGCCGGCCCTGCCGCTGTGGTGGCGGCGAGCAGGAGGGCCAGCGCGGCCACAGCACGGCGCAGGTAGCGTTTGTTCGGCATCGGGTCTCGGCTCCTCAGCTCCTCAGGAAGTCCAGCAGATCGGCGTCGAACGCCTTCTCGTAGTCGCCGCACAGGCCGTGCGGAGCGCCGGGGTACACCTTCAACTCGGCCCTCGGCAGCAATTTCGCCGTCTTGGCGCCCGCGGCGGCGAGCGGCACGATCTGGTCGTCGTCGCCGTGCGCCACCAGCACCGGGATCTCGATGCTCGGCAGCTCGGCGGTGAAATCGGTCTCGGAGAACGCCTTGACGCAGTCGAACGCGCCCTTGAGTCCCACCTGCATGCCCATCAACCAGAAGTGGTCGCGCAGTCCTTGCGAGACCTTCGATCCGGGGCGGTTGGCGCCGTAGAACGGGATCGCCAGATCCTTCCAGAACTGCGAGCGGTCGGCGGCCACGCCCGCGCGGATGTCGTCGAACGCCTCGATCGGCGTCCCTTCCGGATTGCTCGCGGTCTTCAGCATCAACGGCGGGACCGCGCCGAGCAGCACCGCCTTGACCACCCGCGATGTGCCGTGCCGGGACAGATACCTGGTCACCTCGCCGCCGCCGGTCGAGTGCCCGACCAGTATCGCGTCCTTGATGTCCAGCTCGTTCAGCACCGCGGCGAGGTCGTCGGCGTAGTGGTCCATGTCGTGCCCGCCCCACACGTCGCTCGAGCGTCCGTGCGCGCGCCGATCGTGGGCGATGGCGCGATAGCCGTTGTTCGCCACCAGGTTCATCTGGTTGTCCCAGGCGTCCCCGTTCAGCGGCCAGCCGTGGCTGAACACCACCGGACGTCCGGCACCCCAGTCCTTGTAGTAGATCTCGACGCCATCGGTGGTGGTGATCGTCGGCATGGCAGTTCCCTTCGATCTGGACGGATGTCGGGTGAACCGGGGATCGATCTTGGTCGACCGACAGCGTATGACGGGCGGCCGCCGGAGAAACGACTCTGCGTGCACGATCTTCGGCTCAGAATGCACGGCCCGGTCGGCAGGTTCCATGCGAGGATTGCCGAATCTGTCTCATTTGCGACGGAGGCTGTGATGACGGTCGTGTTCAATTCGGACACCATCGCGCCGCACGAGCGAGCGGACGCGGTGGCCGCGGCAGTACAAGAGGCATCGGTCCCGTCCCATGTGGTGCTGGACGGGCCGGACGAGCGTGTGCACGCCACGTTCGACGTGTGGCGGTTCGGCGAGGCGCGCATCGTGCGCGCCAGCACCTCGGGCATCCACCTGATCCGCACGCCGAAGCAGGTCAGGGCCTCCCCCGCGCCGGTGCTGGCGGTCGCGGTGCAGCAGGCGGGCGACGGACGGTACGAGCAGGGCGGCGTCCGTCGCGTCGTGCGACCGGGCGATCTCCATATCATGGATCTGAACGCGCCCTACGACTTCAGCCGGCACGGCGACGGGGCGTCGACCTGCCTGCACGTGCCCCTCGATCAGCTCGGCCTGCCCGCCGATCTGATCGGTCAGGCCGCCGCCAGAGTGCAGGACAGCCCGCACTACCGGCTGGTGGCCAACCACATCGTCCAACTGACCGCCGACGCGGACGCGCTCAGCGCCGACCCGGCGGCCGCCCTGTCGGGTTGCGCCAGCATCGAGCTGATCCGGGGACTGTTGTTGTCGGCGTGCGCCGACGACGGCTCCGTCGTCCCCTCCGACATCCTGCTGTCCCGGATTCGCGCCTATATCCGGCGCAATCTGGCGGATCCCGGTCTCGGTGCGGAACAGATCGCCAAGGCGCACAACATGTCGGTCCGGCAGCTCTACAAGATCTACGCGAACACGGAGTGCAGTCTCGAGCAGGGAATCATCAGCCAGCGTCTCGAGCGGGTACACGGCGATCTGACTCGTCCGGACCAGAAGCATCGGACGATCGCGATGATCGCGCGCCGCTGGGGCTTCCGCGATCCGTCACATTTCGCCCGGCGCTTCCGCGCCGCCTACGGGCTCACGCCACGGGAATGGCGCAGAACCGCCCTCGCCCCGGACGAGGCGTAATGGTCAGCCGCAGGTTTTCGCCTGCTTGCCCGCGAGCGCATCGAGACCGAGCATCGCCAGCAGCGACTCGCAGTCGGCGGCGTTCTCCGCGTAGCTCGCGACAGTGCGGGCGGCGACGGCGCACTGGCGCGCGTTTTCCGCTTTCTCCGCTGCTCGCGCCTCCGCGAACTCGCCTGGTTCATGGATGAGGGTCATACGTGGTGCCGAGGCCATGAGTCTCCTTGGGGGTTGGTCGCAGACTACGCGGCCGGTGCGCACCGTGTTACCGGAACGAGACATAAAGTGCATCGCGTTGACCCGACCGTGATCCGGCACGGGATCAGTCGAGCAGTTCGCGGACGACACCGTCGGCGAGCAGACGGCCGCGGTCGGTGAGGACGAGCCGGTCGTCCGCGGTGCGCACGGCGAGGCCGTCGGCGACCACGCGATCGACGGCGGTGCGCGCGGAGGACGCCAGCTCGGCCAGCGGCAGGCCGGTGCGCAGCCGGACGGCGAGCATGACCCGCTCGGTGTAGCGCTCGTCCGCGCTCAGCGCCTCCCAGCCCGCGGCGGGCAGCCCGCCCGCGCCGACGCGATCGGCGTATCGAGCGGGGTGCTTCACGTTCCACCACCGCACGCCGCCGACATGACTGTGCGCGCCCGGCCCTGCGCCGAGCCAGTCACCGCCGTCCCAGTAACCGAGGTTGTGCCTACAGACCGCGGCGTCGCCGACGGCCCAGTTCGACACCTCGTACCAACCGAATCCGGCCGAGCGCAGCCGGGCGTCGATGCGCTCGTAACGTGCGGCGAGCACGTCGTCGTCCGGCGCGGGCAACTCGCCGCGGCGCACCCGCCTGGCCAGCGCGGTGCCGTCCTCCACGATCAGCGAATAGGCGGAGACGTGGTCGACGCCCGCGCTGAGCACCGCGTCCAGGCTGGCGTCCAGATCGGCATCGCGCTCACCCGGGGTTCCGTAGATCAGATCGAGGTTGACGTGCTCGAATCCAGCGGTGCGCGCCTCCAGCGCGGCGGCCACCGCGCGGCCGGGGGTGTGCGTGCGATCGAGCACTTTCAACACGTGCGCCGCGGCGGACTGCATGCCCAGCGACACCCTGGTGAACCCGGCCGCCCGGATGCGCTCGAAGAATTCCGGCGAGGTGGATTCCGGATTCGACTCCGTGGTGACCTCGGCCCCGGCGGCGAAGGTGAACTCGGCGCGCACGGCGTCCAGCACCGCGGCGAGCCCGTCGCCGCCCAGCAGGGAGGGCGTCCCTCCGCCGACGAAGACGGTGGACACTTCCGGCGTCGTGGTGGGCAACGCCGCGAACTGTTCGGCGGCGGTCGCCAGCTCGCCGCGCAACGCCGCCAGCCACGACTGCGGCGAGGCCGAGCTGCCGAGCTCGCCCGCGGTGTAGGTGTTGAAGTCGCAGTAGCCGCACCGCGTGGCGCAGAACGGCACGTGCACGTAGATCCCGAACGGCCCGTCGCCGAAGTCGCGTAGCACCGGCGCGGAGGTGTCGGTGCTCGCGGTAGCGGCGGAAGAACTCACCTGTCCAGTGTGAACGTCGCCGCGACCGCGCCGACGGCCGGGACTCCGCTACCGGCCCTTCAGTCCGCCACGACCGGAGTGTTCTGGTTCGCGGTGAGCAACCAGCGGCCGTCCTCCTTGGACATCACGTACATCGGGCTACCTTCGCCGTCCAGAGCACCCGCGTCGGTGAAATAACGCTGGCGCACCTTCACCGCCACCACATCCGGGCGGATGAACAGCACGTGCTCGACCTCGTAGGTCGCCGTGCCGCGTGCGGTGGCCCCGGGCAGCACCTGCGCGGTGAACTCCGCGATGGCCGCCCGTCCGAAGAGGCGTTTGCCGTGTCCGGTGGTCCAGATCGCGTCCTCCCGGAACAGCGCGACGAATTCGTCGACGAGCTCGTAGCGCTGGGCGTGCTGGACGCTCGCGACCACCGCGCGGATGGCTTCGAGCTCGCCGGTGGCGTCGACAGTGGTGGTACTCATGACGCCGAGCGTCCAACCTCCACTTCACTCGAGGTCAAGCGAGGTGCGCAGTGTCACAGACGGTGCGGTCGCCGTATCACGCGCCTGGTTGGGGCGCGGAACTATGACTGCCGTCACAAACTGGGCGGAACGTCCAGGGGATTTCCCGCAGATTCACGGGAAATGCCCGACGCAGGGTCGGAAGGCCATCGCTGACGTGGCACAATAGGCCGCATGCGCGCTTTGGAGATTCGACTGGTGGCCCGTCGCCACGTCGATTACAAGCGCGTCTGTAGCGCCTGCTGTCTGCCCGGTTCCCCCCGGTAGCTCAGCGCGCCCGATCCCCGGGTCCCCGGCGATCCCGACTTCATCGGCCCGCTGACACCGCAGGCGTGAGTCAGCCTCTCGCGCCTCTCAGCAGGATGTACCACCCACCCCGCAGGAGCGACCCCATGACGTCGAGCCCCGACGCCGGTCCGACCGATCAGCCCACGCCCGAATCCAAGCCGGGGCACCGCGCGCGCCCCGAACGCCCGGCATCCGAACGCCGGGTCCGCCCGGATCGGCCGCGTCCCGAGGCGACCACGACCGGACCGCGCGTCCGCACCGGCAAGCCCGTGCGCCGCAAGGCCGAGGGTCAGTGGGCGCTGGGTTACCGCGAGCCGCTGAACCCGAACGAGCAGTCCAAGAAGGACGACAACCCCCTCAACGTCCGCGCCCGCATCGAGAACATCTACGCCAAGACCGGCTTCGACGGTATCGACAAGGGCGACTTGCGCGGCCGGTTCCGCTGGTGGGGTCTGTACACCCAGCGCGAGCAGGGCTACGACGGCACCTGGACCGGTGACGAGAACATCGATCTGCTCGAGGCCAAGTACTTCATGATGCGCATCCGCTGCGACGCCGGTGCGCTGAACGTCGCGCAACTGCGCACGCTGGGCGAGATCTCCACCGAGTTCGCGCGCGACACCGCGGATCTGTCCGACCGGGAGAACGTGCAGTACCACTGGATCGAGGTGGAGAACGTCCCGGAGATCTGGAAGCGGATCGAGGCCGTCGGCCTGAAGACCACCGAGGCGTGCGGCGACTGCCCGCGCGTGGTGCTCGGGTCCCCGCTGGCCGGCGAATCGCTGAACGAGATCATCGACCCGACGCCCGCGATCGAGGAGATCGTGCGCCGCTACATCGGCAAGAAGGAGTACTCCAACCTGCCGCGCAAGTTCAAGACCGCGATCTCCGGCCAGCAGGACGTGGTGCACGAGATCAACGACGTCGCGTTCGTCGGTGTCGTGCATCCCGAACACGGCCCCGGTCTGGATCTGTGGGTCGGCGGCGGACTGTCCACCAACCCGATGCTCGCCAAGCGGGTGGGCGTGTGGGTGCCGCTGGACGAGGTGCCGGACGTATGGGAAGCCGTCGTATCGGTGTTCCGCGACTACGGCTACCGCCGCCTGCGCACCAAGGCGCGCCTGAAGTTCCTGATCAAGGACTGGGGCATCGAGAAGTTCCGCCAGGTGCTGGAGGACGAGTACCTGAAGCGCAAGCTGATCGACGGCCCCGCGCCCGAGCAGCCGACCAAGCCGATCGACCACGTCGGCGTGCAGCGGCTGCGCAACGGACGCAACGCGGTCGGCTTCTCCCCCATCGCGGGCCGGGTGTCGGGCACCGTCCTGACCAAGGTCGCCGACGCGGTCGAGCGGATCGGCTCCGATCGCGTCCGGTTCACCCCGTACCAGAAGCTGATCGTGCTCGACGTTCCCGACGACAAGGTCGACGCGCTGATCGACGAGCTGGAGCCCCTCGGCCTGCAGGCGCGACCCTCGCTGTGGCGACGGAATCTGATGGCCTGCAGCGGTATCGAGTTCTGCAAACTCTCCTTCGCCGAGACGCGCAAGCGCTCCCAGGCGCTGGTGCCGGAGCTGGAGGAACGACTGGCGGATCTGAACGCGCAGCTGGATGTCCCGATCACGATCAACATCAACGGTTGCCCGAACTCCTGCGCCCGCTCGCAGATCGCCGACATCGGGTTCAAGGGCCAGCTGGTCGATGACGGCACCGGGAATCAGGTGGAGGGCTTCCAGGTTCACCTCGGCGGCAGCCTCGGCTTCGACAGCGCGTTCGGGCGCAAGCTGCGCCAGCACAAAGTGACCACTAAGGAACTCGGCGACTACATCGACCGGGTGGTGCGCAACTTCGTCAAGCAACGTTCGGAGGGCGAACGGTTCGCCCAGTGGGCGGTCCGCGCCGACGAAGCCGACCTGAGATAAGTGTCGACGGGAGATCAATTGTGACAACCGAACTCGCGGAAAAGCTGTCCGAGGACGAGCTCCGCGCCATCGCCGCGCGCGGCGCCGCCGAACTCGACGGCGCCTCGGCGACCGAACTCCTGCGGTGGACCGAGGACACCTTCGGCGCGAACTACATCGTGGCCTCCAACATGCAGGACGGCGTGCTGGTGCACCTGGCCGCGGGCGTGCGTGCCGGCGTCGACGTGCTCTTCCTGGACACCGGCTACCACTTCGCCGAGACCATCGGCACCCGGGACGCGGTGGAGGCCGTGTACGGGGTGAACGTGGTCAACGTCCGGCCGGAACACTCCGTCGCCGAACAGGATCGGCTGCTCGGCAAGGATCTGTTCGCCCGCGAGCCCAACGAGTGCTGCCGGTTGCGCAAGGTCGTCCCGTTGCAGAAGTCGCTCGCGGGCTACAACGCCTGGGTCACCGGCATCCGCCGGGTGGAGGCGCCGACCCGGGCGAACGCACCGCTGATCTCGTTCGACGAGGCGTTCGGCCTGGTGAAGATCAACCCGATCGCTCCGTGGTCCGACGACGAGATGCAGGACTACATCGAAAAGCACGGCATCCTCGTCAATCCCCTGGTGGAGGAGGGGTATCCGTCCATCGGCTGCGCTCCGTGCACACGGAAGCCGGAGCCGGGAGCCGATCCGAGAAGCGGCCGTTGGGCCGGCCTCGCCAAGACCGAATGCGGGTTGCACACAGCATGACCGAGTCAGGGCCCGGAGGAGGCAGCCTGCGTAACCACGTAGGACCCCTCGGGCATGCGAAAAAGGACCACAGCATGACCGAGTCAGGGCCCGGAGGAGGCAGCCTGCGTAACCACGTAGGGCCCCTAGGGCATGCAAAAGAGGACACAGCATGACCGAAACCATTCGCAACGAACGTTCGCTCGGTATCACCGACTTCGACACCCTCGCCGCGCTGGAATCCGAGGCGATCCACATCTTCCGCGAGGTGGCGGGCGAGTTCGAGCGGCCGGTGATCCTGTTCTCCGGCGGCAAGGACTCCACCGTGCTGCTGCATCTGGCGCTCAAGGCGTTCTGGCCCGCGCCGCTGCCGTTCGCACTGCTGCACGTGGACACCGGGCACAACCTGCCCGAGGTGCTGGAGTTCCGGGACAAGGTGGTCGAGCGCTACGGCTTGCGCCTGCACGTGGCCAAGGTGGAGGACTACCTGGCCGACGGCAGGCTCACCGAGCGCCCCGACGGCATCCGCAACCCGCTGCAGACCGTCCCGCTGCTGGACGCGATCAGCGAGCATCGGTTCGACGCCGTGTTCGGCGGCGGCCGTCGCGACGAGGAGCGCTCACGCGCCAAGGAGCGAATCTTCTCGCTGCGCAACGCCTTCGGTCAGTGGGACCCGAAGCGGCAGCGTCCCGAGCTGTGGAACCTGTACAACGGGCGCCACGCGCCGGGCGAGCACGTGCGCGTGTTCCCACTGAGCAACTGGACCGAGCTGGACATCTGGCGCTATATCGCCCGGGAGGACATCGACCTGGCGAGCATCTACTACGCGCACGAGCGTCCGGTGTACCTGCGCGACGGCATGTGGATGACGCCCGGCGTGTGGGGCGGCCCGCGTGCGGACGAGGTGCTGGAGACCAGGTCGGTGCGGTACCGCACCGTGGGCGACGGATCCTCCACCGGCGCCGTGCTTTCCGACGCGGCCGACAACGAGGCGATCCTCGCCGAGGTCGCCGCGTCCCGACTGACCGAACGTGGTGCGACCCGCGGCGACGACCGCGTCTCCGAAGCCGCGATGGAAGACCGCAAACGAGAGGGTTATTTCTGACATGTCCGACCTATTGAGGCTGGCCACCGCCGGTTCTGTCGACGACGGCAAGTCCACTCTGGTCGGACGCCTGCTCTACGACACGAAATCCGTTCTGGCCGACCAGATCGACGCCGTCACCCGCGCGTCGGTGGACAAAGGTCTCGCCACCCCGGATCTCTCGCTGCTCGTGGACGGGTTGCGCGCGGAACGCGAACAGGGCATCACCATCGATGTCGCCTACCGCTACTTCGCCACTCCGCGCCGCTCATTCGTGCTCGCGGACACCCCCGGGCACGTGCAGTACACCCGCAACACCGTGTCGGGCGCGTCCACCGCGCAGCTGGTGATCCTGCTCGTCGACGCGCGCAAGGGCGTCATCGAGCAGACCCGCAGGCACGCCGCCGTGCTCGCGCTGCTCGGTGTGCCGAAGCTGGTGCTCGCGGTGAACAAGATCGATCTGGTGGACGACGCCGCCGCCGTGTTCGCCGCCATCTCCGCGGAGTTCAACGAGCTCACCAGCACGCTGGGCTGGTCGAGCGAAGACGTGCTGGAGATCCCGGTCTCGGCGCTGCACGGCGACAACATCGCCACCCGGTCGGACAACACCCCGTACTACGACGGTCCGTCGCTGATCGAGCACCTGGAATCGGTGCCGGTCGATGCCGACAGCACCGGCGATCACGAGCTGGGCCTGCGGTTCCCGGTGCAGTACGTGATCCGGCCGCGCACCGCCGAGCACCCGGACTACCGCGGCTACGCGGGACAGATCGCGGCGGGCGCGGTCGCTCCCGGCGACGAGGTCGTGGTGCTGCCGTCGGGCATCCGCACGACCGTGGAGCGGATCGACACCCCCGACGGCGAACTCGCGGTGGCGCAGGCCGGACGCAGCGTCACGCTGATCCTGGCCGACGAGGTCGACATCTCGCGGGGCGACATCATCGCCGCGGCCGCCGACGCGCCCGAGCCGATCGACACCTTCGACGCCACCGTGTGCTGGCTGGGCGACAAGCCGCTGCGCCCCGGTGCGCGGCTGCTGCTCAAGCACGGCACCCGGACCACCCAGGCGATCGTCGGCGCGCTGCTGGAGCGCTTCGACGAGCAGCGCCTCGCGGCCGCCCCTAACCCGGAGTCGTTGGAGCTCAACGACATCGGGCGCATCGCGGTGCGGGTCGCCGAGCCGATCGCGGCCGACGACTACCGAGCGAACCGGCACACCGGCAGCTTCCTGCTGATCGATCCGGCGGGCGGCAACACGCTGGCGGCCGGTCTGGTCGGTGACGTGCTGACCGCCGTCGAGGTCGGTACCGGAGCCTGACATGGCGGTGTCGCGAGCCCTGTTCGGCGCGCCGCCGGTCCTGGGCGCTGTCGCCCCGGCGGGCGGTCCGGGCTGCGCGGCTTCCCGGATCGCCCCCGGGATCGACGGCAGCCCGGCGCGACCGCCCGCGCTGATCGCGGTGGCCCACGGCAGCCGCGATCCGCGGTCGGCGGCAACCGTCGCGGAGGTGGTCGGCGCCGTCGCCGCCGCTCGTCCGGACCTCGACGTCAGGACGGCGTTCCTCGATCTCACCGCCCCGTCGGTCGAACAGGTGGTGGATGCCGTCGCCGCCGACGGGCACACACACGCGGTGGTGACGCCGCTGCTGCTCGGCAGCGCCTTCCACGCCAGGGTCGATCTGCCCGGCCTGCTCGCCGCGGCCCGCGCCCGCCATCTCGGGTTGCGCCTGACCCAAGCCGACGTGCTCGGCGTGGACGCCGGACTGGTCGGTGCGCTGCGCGACCGTGTCATCGCCGCCTGCGCCGGGCATCGCTTCGCGGATCGGCGCCTGGGCGTCGCGGTGGCGGCGGTCGGATCGTCGTCGGCGGCGGCCAACGCCCGGACCGCCGAGGTGGCCACCCGCCTGGCCGCCCGCACCGGCTGGCGCACCGAGATCTGCTTCGCCACCACCGAACCGTCGGTCACCGAAGCGATTTCGCGACTGCGTGCTCACGGCGCCGAGCACGTGCTGGTCGCTCCCTGGTTCCTCGCACCCGGGTTACTGACCGATCGCCTCGTCGACGCCGCGCCGGAGGCGATCCACGCCGATGTGCTCGGCACGCATCCGGCCCTCACCGAGGTCATCCTGGATCGCTATCACGCGGCGATCGCGGATACTCGCGCGCTCTCGGCCTGACCGGGCGTTCGCGGAGGTTCCCGGGCGGGCGCGCCCGCGTGACGCTGTCGCGTGCTAGGAACGTGGCATGGCCGAGTCGTTCCGCACCACCTCCTGCGCCAGCCACGGACATCCCGAGTTCACCATTCTCTTCACCGAGCCGCAGCTGCCCGGCATGGCGAACTGGCTGCTGTCGTATCTGGAGTCCACCGTCGCGGCGGGCACGCGCTACCACCCCGGCGAGACGATCCGGATCGGCTGGAATCTGGTCCGGGTGCGCGGTCGCGACGACGGCACGTTGGGGCTGACCGAACGCACCGACGCGCAGACCTGGGCCGAGCAGGTCGACCGCACCCTGCGCGATGTGTGGTATCAGCGCGAAGTGGCAGCCGGGGTCGGCCTCACCGATCACCTCGACATTCCCGGCGAGGACCAGCGGGCCACCATCTCGTCGTGCGGACTCGAATCACCGGTCCTGGTGCTGGCGCGCACCGAGCCGGACGACTCCGAGTCCTCCGGTTGGTCGGTGGAATGCTTCGAAGACCACGCGCACCGGTCGTCGTACTACACCACCCTGCTGGAGCTGGCCACCGCCATGCCGTTCGCGGTGCAATTCTTCGCCCTACCGGTAGCGACCACGGTGCTGATCGAAAGCCCCGAGATCACCCTCACCGGCACCATCCGGCCGCACATCGTGGACGCCGAAGGCGTGGAACTGTCCCCGATCCCTGGTTCCTACCTGGACTACCTGGTCAACGGCTCACCGGCCGACTAGTCGCCCGGGCCGAGCAGATCCGCCACGAGGTCGCGCGCGGTAGTGACGCCCCACTCGTCACCCATCTGCCGCGCCGTGTGCGCCGCGGCGATCACCGCGTCCAGTTCGAACGCGACGGCGTCGGCGCTGCGCGCACCGAAATGGCCCTGGTCCTGCGCCCGGCGAATCTCCTCGATCAGGAACGCGAGCCAGTCCCTGCGGTCTTCGGCGATGGCGTCGCGCACCGGTCCCGGCCTGCTGTCGAACTCGGCGAGGGTCGCGACGCGGAAGCACCCGCCGGCGAATGCGGGGTCGGCCACCTGACCCAGCCAGCGCTCGACCAGGGCGCGCAGGCGCGGTAGTCCGGCCGGCTCGCTCAGGCTCGGCGTGATGACTTCGTCGATGAAGACCTGCCGCGCGGACTTCACCGCCGCGATCTGCAGGCTCTCCTTGCTGCCGAAAAGGGTGGCGATGCCGCTCTTGCTGAGTCCCAGGTCAGTGGCCAAGCGGCCGATGCTGAGGCCGTTGAGGCCCTCGACAGACGCCACGTCGGCGGCGCGGCGGGCGATCGACGCGCGCGCCCGCGCACCCTTGGCCAAGCGTTGATCGGTGCCGCGCGGCTGGTCACGTGTGGTGACGGACTCGGTCATGACGTCATTCTTCCACTTAGCTGTTGCACATACGAACGTATGGTCGTATTTTCATTGAACGAACGATCGTGCGTTTTGTATCGCCTACTAAGGACTTCCCATGACCGACGCGTCCGTGCGGCTCGACAGCCCACCGACCGCGACCGCGGCCACGCCCACCTTGCTGATCGCCTGCGGCGCCGCCTTCATCGCCTTTCTCGATCTCTCCGTCGTCAATATCGCCTTCCCGTCGATCGCCCGGGACTACCCTGGCACGGCGACCGCCACGCTGACCTGGGTCGTCAGCGGCTACGCGGTCGCTTTCGCCGCGTTGCTCACCCCGGCGGGACGTCTCGCCGACGCGCTCGGCCGCCGCAGGCTGTTCCTCGGCGCGCTGGCCGGCTTCGCCCTCACCTCCCTGCTGTGCGGGCTCGCCCCGACAGCGGGCTGGCTCATCGCGGGCCGAGTGCTGCAAGGCGGCGCCGCGGCGCTGATGGTGCCGTCCGCCCTCGGATTGGTGCTCGCCGCCACGCCGCGGGAGAAGATCGGCGCGGCCATCGGAGCCTGGTCGGCCGCGGGCGGGTTCGCCGCGGTCGTCGGTCCCGCACTCGGTGGCGCGCTGGTCGAAGGATTCGACTGGAGGGCGGTTTTCGTCATCAACGTTCCGGTGGCCCTGCTGCTCATCGTGGCGGCGGCGCGCGTTCCGGCCCCCGACGACCGACGATCCGGCGGTGCGCTGCCGGATCCGCTCGGCACCCTCGCGGTGGCGCTCGGGCTGGGCGGGCTGGTCGCCGGCGTCACCGAAGGGCAGCGCTGGGGGTGGACCTCGGCCGGGACACTGAGCGCGCTGATCGGCGGCGGACTGCTGGTCGTGGCCGCCCTCATCCGTTCGGCGCGCCATCACGAACCCGCGATCGCCGTGGACCTGTGGCGCAGCAAGTCGTATGCGCTGGCCAACGCAACCTCGTTCGTCTTCGGTGCGGCGATGTTCGCCTGGCTGCTGTCGGGACCGCTGTTCCTGGACGCGATTTGGGACTACTCGGTGCTCGGCTCCGCAGGCGCCATGACCATCGGAGCGGGCGCGTCGATGGTGACGGCGACCGTCGCGGGCCGGATCGGCTCGGTGACGTCCAGGCGGTGGCTCGGCGTGCTCGGTGCGCTGATGTTCGTGGCGTGCACCGTGTGGATGAGCACGGATGCCTTCGGCGTCACTCCGGCCCTGTGGTCGGCGTGGATTCCGGCCGGTGTGCTCGGCGGTGGCGGCATCGGTTTCGTCGTCACGGTACTGGGCACCGCGGCGGCCAGTGCGCTTCCGCCGCAGCAGTTCGCCGCGGGCACCGGCATGAACCTGACGGCGCGGCAAGTCGGTGGAGCGCTCGGCGTGGCCGTGCTCGCCGCCGTGTTCGCGGCACGTCCCGACGATCCACTCGGCGCGTTCCACATCGTCTTCGCCGTGTGCGCGGGCATCGCCGCCGTGGCCGCTTGCCTGGCGGCGCTACCGGCCCGCACTCCGTCCTTCTCCGTCGACAACTAGGAATCAACGTGAGCGACAACGATATTCGTACCGAAGAGAACGATCCGCTGCTGCTGCCGCCCGCGGAACAACGGCGTCTGCTCGCCGGCACCCCGTGGCAGCGCTACGCGGTGCTCGGCGACTCCATCGCGCAGGGCGTCGGCGATCCGAGCCCGGGTTACGAACTCGTGGGCTGGGCCGATCGCGTCGCGGCGGTGCTCACTTCGGTTCGCCCGGATCTGGCTTACCTGAACACCGGCCGGATCGGCGCAACCTCCGCCCAGGTCATCGCCGAGCAGTTGCCCTCCGTACTCGAATTCCGGCCCGATCTCGTGCATCTCAGCTGCGGCGGCAACGACCTGTTCCTGCCGGGCGGCGACCTCGCCGAACTGCGGACCAACCTGGACACGCTATTCGGAACGCTGGCCCGCACCGGAGCGCAGATCGTGACCTTCACCCTCGCCGACGTCTGGGAAATCGAGCGTATGGCGCCGATGCGTCCGATGCGCGACCGGATGGCCGCGCTCAACGACCTGGTCCGCGAACTGGCCGCCCGCTACGACGCGCTCCTGCTGGAACTCTGGGACCACCCGCTGCGCCTGCGGCCCGACCTGATGAGCGCCGACCTCATCCACTTCAGCATGAGCGGCCACGCCGTACTCGCCTCGGATATGGTGCGGGCGCTGGCCGGCCACGTTCCCGTGTCGCGCTGATCGGACACGTGGTGGAGCCATCGGCCGTCGAATGCCTCCACCGGTCTCGAAAGGCGGCGACCGAGCGCGATTCGCAACGGGCCCCGTCCGACCGAGGCGGAGGAGGCCGTTGCTCCGTTACGGACCACGGCGGTATTCGAGGGCCAGGCCCTCGCGGGCAGCGACCGAAGTCCGCCGCAACGGCGGCCTTGGCGACGCCGGAGCAACCCGCATTCGATGCCGGCGATCCGCTCCGGGCAGTGTCATGGTGCCGCGCCGGACCAGCCGTCCGATCCGTATCGGTCGACCAGTTCGGCGCCGAGGCGGGCCAGTTCGGCGCGGACCTCGGTCGGATCGAGAACCTCGATCGAGGCGCCCCAGCCCGCCAGCTGCTGGGCCAGCATCCAGGCGGTGGGAGCGGTGACGCGAACCTGGATGCGGCCGTCGGCAACCGGACCGTCCACAACGCAGTTCCGCCCCTGCTGGTCGTGCAGGATCGGCAACAAGCGCTCGGAGATCAACACGGTGGCGGCGAGGGTCGCCCGCCGCTGCTCCATCTCCTCGACCACCTGTTCCCAGGCGCCGGCGAGATCGAAATCCGCTGGGCGGTGGGCCGGCTCACCGGTGCGAGACGCCTCGGAGATCCGATCGACGCGAAAAGTCCGCTGGCCCCGCTCGGTTCCGGCGATCAGGTACCAGACACCGTCCTTGTCGGCGAGACCCCAGGGATCGACGAGACGCTCGGACCGCTTCCCGGTCCGGTTCGCATAGCGCAGCCGGACTTTTTCCCGCTGCACGACAGCGCGTTGCAGCAGCGACACCAGCGGGGGCAGCTCGCGATCGGTCGCACCCCAGCGCGCGGGATCGATCACCACCGCATCGGCCGCCGCCTCCGCCTCGCCGCGAAAGGTCTGCGGCAGCGCGCGCACCAGCTTGCGCAGCGCCGACTTGGCTTCCGGCACCGCACCCGCGGAGGGACCCGCCAAGAGGAACAGCGCCCGCGCCTCGCCCGCCGTCAGCCCGGTCAGATCCGTGCGCGCACCGCCAACCAGCGACCAGCCGCCGCCACGCCCCGGCTGCGGATACACCGGCACCCCTGCGGCCGACAGCGCCTCGAGATCCCGGCGCGCGGTGGCGACCGAGGTCTCGAGCTCCGCCGCGACCTGCGCGGCCGTCACCCGCCCTCGGGTCTGCATCATCAGCAGGATCGCCACCAATCGGTCCGCTCGCATACGCACGATTCTGCCGACAAAAGTGCTCATTCAGTGCACACTTTTGCCCGGATGATGGATCTACGAGTACGGATGAGAACGATTCGAAGGAGAACCACCATGCTGCGCGGAATGGCGACGAGCACCTTCTACGCCGACGACCTCGAGGCCGCCAAGGACTGGTACGCGCGGTTCTTCGGCGCCGAGCCCTACTACCAGGTGCCCAACGGCTACTACGAGTTCCGCATCGGCGACTACCAGCACGAATTCGGCATCGTGAACCGCGCCTACGCGCCCGCCGGAGCGCGCAACGCCCCCGGCGGCGCGATCGTGAACTGGCACGTCGACGACGTGCGAGCGACGTTCGACCGGCTGCTGGAACTCGGCGCGACCGTCTACGACCCCATCACCCCGCGCGGCAACGGCGAGGGCTTCGTCACCGCCGCCGTCGTGGACCCGTTCGGCAACGTCCTCGGCCTCATGTCCAACCCGCACTACCTCGAGATACTCGCCAAGACCGGTCCCGCGTAATGCAGCAGTAGGGCGGCGTGGTGCCCGTATTCTCTCGACGGACACCACGCCGGGCAGCACTCCGGGCGCGTCCCGCTCGAAGCGGACCCGGTCGGAAGATCAGGGACGGAACCAGCGCTCCAGGACGGTGGCGACGCCGTCGTCGAGGACATGGCCGGTCACTTCGTCCGCGAGATCGCGAACGTCCGTGGGCGCGTTCGCCATCGCGACCGAGTGCGCCGCCCAGCGCAGCATTTCCCGATCGTTGTAGCCGTCGCCGATGGCCAGCGTCGCTTCGTCCGGGACACCGAGGGCGATGCGGAGCTGTTCCAGCGCCCAACCCTTCGACACCCCCTGACGGCAGACGGTGAGCCACGGCCCGAACTCGCCGTGCACCCAACTCGCGCCGGGCACGCGCAAGGAGCGCAGCGCCAGCAACATCTCCTCCAGCGAACCATCCGGCAGCCAGCCGTTCAGTCGCGGGGTCGGTTCGCTGCTCAACGCGTGATGGTCGACGAGCAGGTACTCGCCGAGCGAGAATTCGCCGGGACTCGCTCCGGTGGCCCAGGTGCCGATGCCGACCTTCTCCACGGCGAAGATCATCGCGGGAAACAGCGCGCGCAGCGCGGTGATCGCGGGCGCCGGGTCGAACGCCTGGATCGCCACCGGTTCGCCCCTGGCCACGTCGATCTGCACGGCGCCGTTCGAGCAGAGGGCATGTCCGTCGCGCAAACCGAGTTCGGTGAGCACCGGACGTGTGGTCAGCAGCGTGCGTCCCGTGGTGATCACGACATGCGCACCCGCCGCCACGGCCGCGCGCACCGACGCGACCACCCGCGCACTGATCGGTGTTCCCGTATCCAGCAGCGTCCCGTCTACGTCCAGCGCGATCAGCTGGGGACCCCCGGATGCCATCAACCCATTGTGCCTCGCGGCCGCCGCACCCGCCGTCGAATCGGGCGCGACCAGACCCGCACCGCCACCGGGCAATTCGCCGTCCGGGGCTGGGCCGCTATCGACCGTGCCCCCCGCCGCCGACACCGCCCGCACCTCCGGCGCCTCCTCTGGACGACCCGCCTGCCGACCCACCGATCGAGCCGGATCGGCCCGGCGAACCGCCGAACGACGAAGCGCCCGAGGGGTTCCCACCCGAGTGGCCGCCCGCCGACGACGCGCCGCCCGGACGCCCGCTCGATGAATTACCGGCCGACGCCCCCGAGCCGTGGGCCGACGAAGTGTCGGCCGAGCCGCCGGAGGACGAGCCATGGGTCGACGGATTACCGGCCGACCCGTCCGACGACGAGTTACCAGCCGCCCCAGCCGAAGACGATCCGTGCGTCGTGGAGTGCCCGGGCGACCCTCCCCACGACGATCCACCGGTCGACCCGCCCGGCGAGTCGTCGGAGGATTCGTGCGCGGTGGACTCGTTCGTCGAGCCACCTCTCGACGCGCTCCCGCCGGACGAGGTGGATGTTCCGTCGGTCCCCCCGGACGAGGAACTCCCTGGGCTCGCTGTTCCGGAAGAGGACGAATTCGATGCGGAGGGTTCGCCGTGCTCGCCCGTTGCCGTACTGCCGCCCGGTGAGTCGGACCTTCCGCTCGACGGACTCCCCGCAGAACTCCCCGGTGCCGTCCCACCGGGCTCGGCGGGCTTCGAGCCGTTCTGCGATGCCGGACCTGTGGAGCCCGGCGCGCCCGACCCCGGAGCGGAGACCTGCCCCGGCGCGGGCGGCTGTCCGGGCAGATCGGACCCGGGTGCCTGCCCCGGCAGCGGCAGACCAGGAGCCTGTCCGGGAACGGGCGGCTGCACGATGTCTCCGGGCACGGGACGAACCACCGGAGCGAACGGCAATGGATTCACGAAATAGGCGGGATCGCCATATCCCCGATGGCGCAGGCCCCCAGGGGCGCAGCAGTTTCGCGGATCCCGGTGCGAGCCGATCCTGGACTCGGCGACCGACGGACCGTAGCCGGTGCTGCGCGGAACCGGTGTGATGAATCGGGTGTACGCGGAAGTCGGCTGCGATAGCAGCGAGGGCAGCGCCCGGCCCGAGTTCCATGCGGCGGGCACGGCCATCCGGGACCAGGCGTCGGCGAGGTGCTCGCTTCCGACGTCGACCAGCAGACCATCGGTCGGGAAACTGATTTCGGGAAGATGCTCGAGCATCGGCGCCAGCTCGGGAACCATGGATCCGCCGAAGACGGTCACGGCCGACATGGCCACCGCGGAGACCACCGCGGCACTGGAGAACACCGCCACGCGAGGCGCGGCGGCGCGGCGGTCCGACGCGCCGAGCGCCATGGTGCGCGCCGCCATGAGCGCGGCTCCGGCGGCGATCGTCTGCCCCGGATCGGCCGAAATCAGCACGGGACGACCGAGTTCGGCGAGCGTGCGCGCTACCTCCGCAGGCCGCGACGCCCCTCCCACCAGCAGCACACGACCGATATCGGAGAGCGTTATGCCCGCTTCCCGTACACAGTCGCGGACCAACTGGAGCGAATCCTGCACATGCGCGGTACGCAGTCCGTCGATGTCGACGATCGATGTCATCGACAGTCCGGCGCGCGAGACGTCCGGGGCGTACCGCGCGATCATCGACCCCAGCGGTCTGCCGCCGAAATCGTAAGAGCGCGTGGGCTTCCCGATCATCGGATGGTTGTCCCAGTCGGGCCCGACGCGCACGATGCTCACATCGAGGCTGGTGCCGCCGAGGTCGTAGATCAAGACGAAATCGGTATCCAGCGGGCCGTGCTCGTGCTCCAGCCATTCCGCCGCCGCGACGGGCTCGGGCACCAGCAGCACGTCGCTCGCCCCGGATAGGTCCAGCGCCTGGCGCAACAACCCGACCTGCTTGTCGGAATACACCGCCGGGTAGGTGGTCACGACGCCCGCCTCGGACGCGTCCGGCTCGACCGCCCTGAGCTCGTTGACCACCGCGGCGACGAGATTGGCCGGCGACCAGATGCGGCCGCCGACGATCACGGCCTCCGGATCACGGCTCAGATCGGCGAAATCCGTGACCGCCATGCTGAATTGCGCGATCCCGCCGAGGCGCAGCCCACCCGCGCTGTCGAAGGTCACCGCGGTGCGGCGAGACCGCACCGCCGGTCGTGGCCGATCCGCGCTGACCGAAGCCGTCACGGCATTCACTGCACCGATGCTGAAACCCAGACCTGTAGTCATTCGCTATCCCGTCAACGCACCGTGACCACGTCCATCACATGGCGTTCCCCTGTGGCCGCGGTCGTCTTCCAAACAGCCACCACAGGTTAGCTGTTTCGCGTCGGCGTGGATGCGCAATTGATACGGAATGTTCTACCGATAGCAATAATCGTCCGAATTGCCAGGTAGGTATAAGTCCACACCCACGTCCAGCCCGCTCGACATCACCAATCAAGCTGAGCACACAGCATTTCCGCTACCACACAGCGATCTAGATATGACGAGAAAATCCGACCCTTCGCCGGTTTGCCCCCTCGAAAGCACACCGCTCGACGGACGTTCGCCGGTAGGTAACCAAATCCTTGCCACATCCATGCATCTCGGCACGCCACTGCGGTATGGGCAGTAATTGACACATCAACTAGATGTCCGATTATCGCCAGCACACTCGTTCGCGTCCGGCTTGACTCGACATCGGGTCACACCACACAGGTGCGATCGCGAGAGTGGAGAGGAAATCGAACGATGGCAACACGGTTCGCGGAGCAGGTCGTCTTGGTCACCGGCGCGACCTCGGGCGTGGGCAAGGCGGTCGCGCTGCGGGTCGCGGGCGAAGGCGCCGCGGTCGTGCTCGGCGCACGCGGCAAGGACGCGGGTGAGCAGGTGGCCGCCGACATCCGCGCGGCCGGTGGGCGCGCGCTGTTCGTGCCGACCGATGTCACGGTGGAACAGGACGTGGCCCGGTTGACCGACGCCGCGGTATCCGAATTCGGCCGCTTGGACGCCGCGTTCAACAACGCGGGCGCGGTGCACGCCTTCGGCCCGGTCGCGGAGATCGACGAGGCGGATTGGCGCGCCGATCTCGAGCTCAATCTCACCAGCGTGTTCTACGGCCTGCGGCATCAGGTTCCCGCGCTGGCGGCCTCCGGCGGCGGCGCGATTCTGAACAACGCGTCGAATCTGGGTGTGGTGGGCATGGGCTCGGTGGCGCCGTACGTTGCCGCCAAACACGGAGTGGTCGGCTTGACGCGTGCGGTGGCGCTCGAAGCCGCCGATCAGGGAGTGCGAGTGAACGCACTGGTATCCGGGGCGGTCGACACCCCGGCGTTCCGTAATTCGATGGGCGCGACGCCCGAAGGAGTGGCTGCCATCGCGGCGCTGCACCCGCTGGGCCGCATCGCGGCGCCGGAGGAGATCGCCTCGTTCTGCGCCTATTTGCTCAGCGGTGAAGCCAGTTTCGTCACGGGTGCGGCACTCGCCATCGATGGCGGCTTCACCGCACGGTGACCTCTGGACGTGGGACCGCCTCGGGATACCGGCGCGGCCGGGGTATCCCGAGGCGGGGTTCGTCAGGCGCGCGCCAGCAAGCGGCGGACCCGGCCGGGGCGAGCTTCCACCGCTCCCCCGGCCCGGACCGCGGGCTGCCGCAGCCGCACCAGCCGATCGAGTTCCGCCGCGCCGCCGGTGGGTTCGGGCAGGCGGCCCGCGTTGAAGTCGGCGGCCAGCTGCCGCACCGTCTCCTGCGCGCAGGACTTGTTGGTCCCGATGAAGCCGGTGGGCCCGCGCTTGATCCAGCCGGTCACGTAGGTGCCGGTGACCACAGCGCCGCCCGGGCGCTCCAGCACCCGGCCGTCCTGGTTCGGGATCACCGCGGCCCGCTCGTCGAACGGCAGGCCCGGCACCGCAACGCCGCGGTAGCCGACCGAGGTGAGCACCAGGCCCGCGTCGAGCCGATCGGTCTGCCCGGTCGCGACGGCGCTGATGCGGCCGTCCGGATCGGTGACCAGCTCGGTGCGGCCGATTTCGAGACCGGTCACCCGATCGGTGCCGAGGATCTCGGTGGGCGCGGCCAGATAGCGGAACACGATGCGCTTGCGCTGCCCCACCGGCCGGGTGCGCACGCTGTGCAGCAGCCGCAGCTTCTGTTCGACATGGAACGGCAGTTCCGCGCCGAGCTCGGGCAGCTCACCCTCGATCACGATGTCCACGTCGCATCCGAGCAATCCGACGAATTCCGGCACCGTGAAAGCGGATTCGAGCGGACCGCGCCGACCGAGCACGACCACCTCCTCGACCTTGCTCTCGCGCAACGCCCGCAATGCGTAGGGCGCGATGTCGGTGCCGGTCAGCGTCGCTGGGTCGCTGGTGAGGACGCGCGCGACGTCGAGCGCGACATTGCCGTTGCCGACGATCACGGCACGCCGGCCGGACAGGTCGAAGGCACGCTCGGCGTAGTCGGGATGACCGTTGTACCAGGCGACGAAGTCGGTGGCCGAGACATTGCCCGCCAAGCCCTCACCCGGGATGCCGAGCTTGCGATCCGACGACGCGCCGACGGCGTAGATCACGGCGTGGAAATGCTCGAGCAGCTCGGCATGCGAAACGTGGGCGCCCACATCCACGTTCAAGTACGAACGGAACCCCGGCTGCGCCGCGATGACGTCGAACAACTCGCCGACCTTGCGGGTCTTGTCGTGGTCCGGCGCGACGCCGTGCCTGGCCAGCCCGTACGGCACCGGCAACCGGTCGAACACCGTCACCGACACCTCGGGCTGGGTCAGCAGTTCGTCGGCGGCGTACATCGCCGAAGGACCCGACCCCACGATCGCCACCCGCAGCGGCGTGCGCTCGGTGTGGATCCGTGCCGCGGGCACCGGTCGCGCCAGCAGGGGGCGCGGTCGCGCCTGCCGGTAGAAATCGGCGTTGATCTCGATGAACGGCTTCTGCTCAGCGGTCAGCTTCTTCGATGACACGATGGCGTCGACCGGGCACGCGGTGGCGCAGGCGCCGCAGTCCACGCACGCCTGCGGGTCGACGTACAGCATCTCCGCCGTCCGGAAGTCCGGTTCGTCGGGCGTGGGATGGATGCAGTTGACCGGGCAGGCGTACACGCAGGACGCGTCGCTGCAACAGGATTGGGTGACGACGTACGGCATGCGACTCAGGCGACCTTGTTCGCGGCGCGCAGCGGTTCCGATCGGTACCGGGTGCTGGGACCGTCGATGCCGAGCGCCTTCCAGACCGCCTTGGCGACCGGGTTCATCAACCCGATGTCCTCGGCCAGGGCGCGCACGTCGCAGAAGTAATCGCTGAAGACCTGCTTGGCCTCCGGCGAGCCGTAGAACAGCTCCTTGCGGACCTTCTCCGGGATGTCGAACTCGGCGAAGAACGACCGCGGCGGCGTGACGATCGAGCGGCCGAGGATCCGCATGACGATCGGCATGGCCAGCGAGAGGATGAACTTCTGCACCGGCTTCGCTTCCGGCACATGGTTCTTCAGGAACTCGTGCGCGAAGGAGATGTGCCGCGCCTCTTCGGCGACGTGAATGGCCATCACGCCGCGCATGATCGGGTGCACCTCTTCGCCCGAGCGCAAGATCTGCTTCTGGATGTGGTCGATCGGCTCCTCACCGGCCAGCACCGCCATGAAGAACAGGTTCGGGAACCAGGCCGCCACGGGCGCGCCCAGGTACTTGAACTTGCTGACCAGCGGGCCCATGCCGGGCACGTCCAAGCCGATCCGGTTGACCATCTCCTGGAACATCAGGGTGTGGTTGTGCTCCTCGATCATCTCGTGGGAGCAGTACCGGAATTCCGGCGAGCCGTTGGGCAGGCCGAAGTTGTGGATGACCATGCCGCTGATCAGGATCGACTCGAACTGCAGGCCGACCTTGGCGATGTTCGCCTGCCGGTACTTGCCGACCGCGATCTTCTGCTCGGTCGACAGCGCCTGATACCAGGGGTGGCGCGCCACCGTGTCGGCGGACACGGGCAGAATCCAGCGCTCCTCGCCTGCGTCGGCGGCGAAGTCGGGGTTGTCCCAGTCGATGTCCTCGAAGGGATCGAAGTGCTTGTTGACCGATCCCTCGGAGAGCAGCAGCAGCTTCGCGGCGTACTCCTGCGCCTTCTCAAGATCGGGATCGACGGCTGGTGTCACGGCTGCGGACATCGTCGTCACTGCCTCTCCTCGATGGAACCGTTTAACTGTATCCCATAGTTACACCAACGGAGAGTCACGTCAACCCAGCAGTTGCTAGGGCCGCCCGGCGATGCGCGCCCTCATCACGCGCACCGCCGGACGGCCCCTGTTCATCGCGGCCCGTGCCGGGGCCTAACTCACCAGCACCCCGTCACCGACCGCCAGGATCGAGGTCCCGAGACCGAAGACCGCCGACATACTCGTGACGACGACCACCCGGCCCAGTCGGCGCCTGGTCCGGCGCGACAGCATCAGGGCCCGCGTGGCGGCACGACGACGGACGCGCCTGCGCCTGACCCGGCGCAGTTCGGCCGCCGCCTCGGCCACGGCCGCCGCCCTCCGTCCGAGGATCGCGGCGCCGTCGGCGGTGGTCCGCCCGGGATCGGCGGCGACGATCACCGGCCTGGCCAATTCCGCCGCCAAGACCTCGGCCACCTCCGCCGGTCGCGCCGCCCCACCGACCACCAGCACACGGTCGACGTCGGCCATGGTGACGTCCGCGACCCGCAAGCAGCGGTAGACGAGTTCCAGCGACTCCCGGACATGCTTGGCGCGCAGTTCGCCCGCGATCGTGTCGGCGACCGACTCGGCGACCGAAGACGAGTGCGGACCCGGCCCGGCTTGCTCGGCGATCAAAGCCCCGAACGCGCGTCCGCCGAACTCGGTGGAACGCAGCGAGACCCCGACGATCGGATTGCGCGGACATCCCGCACCCACCCGGACCAGCGTGACGTCGAGCCCGGCACCGCCGAGGTCGTAGACGAGGGTGAGACCCGGCATGAGCGGACCACGGTCGGCCTCCAGCCAGGCCGCCGCCGCGACGGGTTCGGCCACCAGCCCCACCTGCGTGAGTTCCACGCCGTCCAGCGCCGCGCGCAACGCGTCCACCTGCTCGTCGGCATAGCGGGCCGGATAGGCCACCGCGATGCCGAGCCCGCTTGCGCAGCCGGGATGGTCCTGCCGCACCTCGTCGATCAGGCACTTCGCCACCGTGGCGATGAGGTCCGCCGGGGCGAGCGCGCGGTTGCCCACCCGCGCCCACGTGCTGGAACGCTGCGTGAGATCGGCGAATTCGGTGACCGCGCGGCCGTGCCGGGGAATCATGCCCACCCTGGCCACGCCGGTGCTGTCGAAGGTCAGCGTGGTGCGGCGCGTGATGGTCTGCGCCCGCTGCGTTTTGCGTCGCCCCGGCGGAGCCTTGGCCGAACCTTCCTCCGCGAGAACGGAAACCGTGTTCACCGTACCGATGCTCAACCCGAGACCAACCGCCATCGCAATCCACCCGATCGCCGTGCCGATTTGCTTCGAACGCCGTTTAGGCAACCACTCCGCGATCTTCGTGCCAAGTCCGGACAACCGATTGTCCGCAAGCCGCCTGTGCCTCGCCGCATCCGAATCCACTGGCTACGACGCCCTCACCAGGCCAACCAGCGCTACACATGCCGTCCAGTCGGATTTCATTGCGACACGCGGGGATAGATCGTGCCCGGTGGATGTTTGCCGGATTCGGGTGCTCGCCCGCACGGCGCCGAGCGACAGCACTCCACATGGGGAGACTCCCCTTGACGGATACGTGCCGGCAATTAGCCGAACGGGCGGGGCGGCGGACCGGCGACAGTCGTCGATATTCGCATCGCATGCCGGGTCCGGCCCGGCGCCGCTACGACCGCCGCTAGCGCACACCTCGCCGTCTCCTTCGGCAACCATTTCGCAACGCGGCCGGATAGCAGTGGACACGGCAATGTAAGGGAGTGCGGCAACTTTTCAGCGCCACACTCCCTATGTCGACGGGTATGCGACCGGTTCCCGAAATCCCTTAGTGCGCGGGCAGTTCCGGGATCCGGGTGGCGCGGACGTAGACCGTCTCGCCGTCCGACAGTCGCAGCGCCTCGGCGTCACCGCGGGTGACCTGCGCGGCGAACAGGTCGCCGGTCGCGGCATTGCGCAGTTCCACGCGCACCTCGAAGCCGAGGTGCACCACGCGCTCGACCGTCGCTCTGGTGACGCCCGCGGAATCGGCGGTGCCCTCGTGCTCGGCGAGCGCCATGCCGGGATCCCGGCCGACGCGAATGTCGTGTGGCCGCACCAGATGTCCGTTGAGCCGGGCCACCGCGCCGAGGAACGACATGACGAACTCGTTGGCCGGCCGGTCGTACACGTCCTCGGGGGTGCCGATCTGCTCGATGCGGCCCTTGTTCATCACCGCGATCCGGTCGGCGACGTCGAGCGCCTCCTCCTGGTCGTGGGTGACCAGCACGGTGGTCACGTGGACCTCCTCGTGCAGCCTGCGCAGCCAGGTCCGCAGGTCGGCGCGGACCTTGGCGTCCAGCGCGCCGAACGGCTCGTCCAGCAGCAGCACCTGCGGATCGACGGCGAGCGCGCGGGCCAGCGCCATACGCTGGCGCTGGCCACCCGACAGCTGGGCCGGGTAGCGGTGCTGGAAGCCGTCCAGTCCCACGATGCCGAGCAATTCGTCGACGCGCTTGCTGATCTCGTGCTTCGGGCGCTTGCGGATCTTCAGGCCGAACGCCACGTTGTCGCGCACGGTCATGTGCTTGAACGCCGCGTAGTGCTGGAAGACGAAGCCGATGTCGCGCTTCTGCGGCGGCACCCGGGTGACGTCGCGCCCCGCGATGCTGACCACGCCGGTGTCCAGCGACTCCAGTCCGGCGATCGAGCGCAGCAGCGTCGACTTGCCCGAACCCGACGGGCCGAGCAGCGCGGTGAGCTCGCCCGAGGGGATGTCCAGACTGACGTCGTCGAGGGCGGCGAACGTGCCGTAGTTCTTGTTCGCGTTGGTCACGGTGATCACTTTGTGCCCCGCTTACGTTCGAGGAGGGTCATCAGCAGAAGGGTGACGAGGGCGATGCCCATCAGCAAGGTGGCGGCGGAGTACGCGCCGAAGGTGTTGTGGTCGTTGATGTACCGGCCGTGCACGAGCAACGTCAGCGTCTGCGACTTGCCCGGCAGCGCGGAGGACACCATGATCACGGCGCCGAACTCGCCGAGTGCGCGGGCCACGGTGAGCACCACGCCGTAGGTCAGGCCCCACCGGATCGCGGGAAGCGTGATCCGCCAGAAGGTCTGCCACTTGGACGCGCCCAGGGTGGCCGCGGCCTGCTCCTGGTCGTCGCCGATCTCGTGCAGCACCGGCTCGACCTCGCGCACCACGAACGGCAGCGTCACGAAGATGGTGGCGATCACCATGCCCGGTAGGTTGAAGATGACCTTGAAGCCCAGGTCTTCCAGACCGCCGAACCAGCCGCCCGCCCCCCAGAGCAGGATCAGCGAGACGCCGACCACCACGGGCGAGACCGCGAACGGCAAGTCCACGATGCCCTGAACCAGGTTGCGGCCCGGGAACTTTCCACGCACCAGCGCGAGCGCCGTCACGATGCCGAAGACCACGTTCACCGGGACGGTGATCGCGACGATCAGGAGGGATAGCTGGAAAGCCGAGATCGCCGCGGGCGTGGTGATCGAGTCGACGAACGAGCCGATCCCCCGCTCGAACGTGCGCCACAGGATGATGATCAGAGGCAGCACCAGCAGTACGAACAAGTAGCCGAGCGCCACCGTCCGCAACGAGATGCGGGTCAGCGGATGCAGTTTCATCTACCCTGCTCCGTCCCAGGGGAATGCCCGCACCCCGGCGACACGGGGAGCGCTGCGCGATTGTTGGTCATCGGCTCGCCTGCTCCTTGCGCGCGCTGCGTTCGGCGAGCAGCCGCAGAACCAGCAGCGTCGCGAACGAGATGGCCAGCAGCGCGACCGACACGGCCGCCGCGTTCACCGGCCGATCGATCTCGATCTGCTTCTGGATGTACTGGGAGGCCATCTCGGTCTTGCGCGGAATCGCGCCGCCGATCAGCACCACCGAGCCGTACTCGCCGATCGCGCGGGCGAAGGCCAGTCCGCCGCCGCTGATGATGGCGGGAGCCAGCGCGGGCAGCACGATCCTGCGGAAGGTGGTCCAGTTGTTCGCGCCCAGCGAGAGCGCTGCCTGTTCCACCTCGCGGTCGGCCTCGATCAGCACCGGCTGCACCGAACGCACCACGAACGGCAGCGTGACGAACGCCAGCGCGACCACCAGGCCAGGCTGGGTGGCATTCAGGTGGATGTCGATCGGACTCTGCGGACCGTACAGCGAGAGCAGCACGATACTGGCGACGATGGTCGGCAGCGCGAACGGCAGGTCGATCAGCGCGTTGACCACGCCCTTGCCGGGAAACCGGTCGCGGACCAGCACCCAGGCGATCAGCGTGCCCATGACCACGTTGACCACCGCCACCACCACCGAGACCAGCACGGTGATGCGCAGCGAGTCCAGCGCGGCGGGCGCGGTGACGGCCTCCCAGAAACCGGACCACCCGTCCTCGAAGCTGGTCACGGTGAGCGCCGCCAGTGGCAGCAGCACGATGATGCTCAGCCAGAGCACCGCGGTGGCGATGCCGAGCGGACCCACCGAGCCGGTCACGCGCAGCCACGACCAGTTCCGGCGGCGATCGGGACGCACGGGTTCGGAGACGCCGGGACCAGCTGCCTGCGCGGTCCCGGCGTTACTGCTCGTAGTCACGATCGTCCAGTATCCCGTGTAACGGGGGTCACCCGGTCACTTGGTGGCGTTGTCATAGATCACCGCTACCGAACCCGTGTTCGGGGTGAACAATTCCTTGTCCACGGTCTTCCAGCCGCCGAGATCGGCGATCGTCCACAGCTTCTGCGGGGTCGGGAAGTCCTTGGCGTAGTCGGCGGCGACCTTCGGATCGACCGGGCGGAACCCGGCGGCGGCCCAGGCCTTCTGGCCCGCGGTGGTGAACAGGAAGTCGCGGAAGGCGACGGCCTTCTGCTGGTTCTTGCTGTTCTTCAACACCGCGACCGGGTTCTCGATCTTGAACGTGACCGGCGGGACGAAGTGCTCGATCTGATCGCCGTTGCGCTCGGAGAAGATCGCCTCGTTCTCGTAGCTCAGCAGAACGTCACCGGTGCCCTGCAGGAACGTCTCGGTCGCCTCGCGGCCGGACTTCGGCTGCACCTTCACGTGCTCCTTGGAGACCAGCTTGCTCAGGTAGTCCAGGCCCGCCTGGGGGTTCTTGCCGCCGTCGCTCTTGGCCGCGTACGGCGCGAGCAGGTTCCACTTGGCCGAACCGGAGCTGAACGGGTTCGGGGTGACCACCTCGACGCCCGGCTTCAGCAGGTCGTCCCAGTCCTTGATGCCCTTCGGGTTGCCCTTGCGCACGACGATCGCGACCACCGAGCCGAACGGGATGCCCTTGGTGGCGTCGGCGTTCCAGCTCGCGTCCACCAGGCCCGCGTCGACGAGGCGGGTGATGTCCGGCTCGACCGAGAAGTTCACGACGTCGGCCTCGGCGCCGTCCTTCACCTTGCGGGACTGGTCGCCGGAGGCGCCGTAGGACTGCTGGATCTGGACGTTCTTGCCCTGCTCGGTCTTGTTGAACTCGGGGATCACCTTGTCGAAACCGGGCTTCGGCACGGCGTAGGCGTAGAGGTTCAGGGTGCCGCCGCTGCCGTCGGAAGCGCCCGCCCCGACCGTGTCGCTGGCTCCGCCGCCGCACGCGGTCAGCGCGACCGCCGCTAGGGCGGCTAGGGCAACGGCGCTGTAGCGTCGGCGCGGCGAAAGCCAGGATTTGCGAGCCATCGGGGTGGACCTTTCGTGCGGACCGCCAGTTCTCCGGTAACACATCGGTGGCGGCGACAAACTTATCGATTCAGCAGACCCGCCGATCGAGCGATACGGCAGCGGCGCGACTACCGGCCCGCAACGGGCCGTCGGGAAGCGAAAGCACATCTGCAGGAAGCGCGCCGGTCTGCTGACAAACGAGACGCGGATGTGCCCGGTCGCGATCAGCGACAGTAGACGTCCGCGACCGCGAGGTCACCGACAGCAATCAACGCCAATTCATGGCGGACCTGCGGGACTGCGCTCGAAGACACGGGCAGACTGTAGCAGAGCACAAGGCGGAGTTCGAATCGAAGAGCCCAGGAAGAGGGGGGTTTCATCCTATGACCACCAGTCCGGATCGCGTCCGCACGACCTTCCCCGGCATCAGCACCCGCACGTGGGAGCACCCGGCCGACCGCACCGCCCTGGTTACCCTGCGGTCATTGGCAGGGTTCGACGTGGTGCTGCGCACACTGTCAGGGTTGCTGCAGGAACGCCAGCACCGGCTGTTGTATCTGGCCACTGCGGTACGGGTGGACGAGCGACAGTTCCGCACCCTGCACCACCTGCGCGAGGACTGCGTGCGGATCCTGGACGCCCCCACGACGCCGGAGCTGTTCGTGCTGCAGAGCCCACAGGTGAATGCCTTCACCATCGGCATGGACCGCCCGTTCATCGTGCTGACCACCGGGTTGCTCGAACTGATGGACACCGAGGAGCTGCGTTTCGTGGTGGGCCACGAACTCGGGCACGCGCTGTCCGGCCACGCGGTGTACCGCACGATGCTCATGCACCTGCTACGGGTCTCGGCGAGCGTCGGTTGGTTGCCGGTCGGTGGCTGGGTTCTGCGCGGCATTGTCGCGGCCCTGATGGAGTGGAGCCGCAAGTCCGAGCTGTCCGGCGACCGGGCCGGGCTGCTGTGCGGCCAGGACGTCGACGCTTCGGTACGCGTGCACATGAAGACGGCCGGGGGCGCCTTGGTGAAGGAGATGAATCACGGGGCGTTCCTGGCCCAGGCCGACGACTACGAACGGTCCGGCGATCTGCGCGACGGCGTGCTGAAGCTGCTCAACCTGGAGTTGCAGAGCCACCCGTTCTCCGTGCTGCGCGCGGCCGAGCTGCGCCGCTGGATCCAGAGCGGCGACTACGACCGCGTGCTCTCGGGCGACTATCCGCGCCGTGACCAGGATCGCGCCACCCGGATCACCGACGAGATGAAGGCCGCCGCCCGCACCTACCGCACGAACTTCGACCAGTCCGACGATCCGCTCATCCGTACGGTGCGCACGCTGGGCCGGGATGTCGGCGCGGCGGCGAGCACGGTCGCCCACGAAGTCGGCGACACCGTCGCGAAGCTCGGCAAGCGGTTCGGCGACTGGCGCGGCGGCGGGAACTGACCGTCAGCGGGTGATCAACCAGGCGACGACGATCAGCACGAGCAGAGCGATGAGGGCGAGCTGAACCCGCGAACGAGGCATCAGCGCGCCCCGCTCTGCACGGGAGTGCGATCGGCGGCGGCCTGCCCGGGTTCGAGCACCGCCGCCGCACCGGCCGGGGCGGGGCGCGCCGGTGCGGGATGCGCGCCGTAGCGGCGATCCAGGATGCGCAGCACAGCACGCAGCACGCGATCGAGCCCGTAGGCGATGGCGAAGCTGATCGGGACCATGCCCACGAGCACGACGAGGAACTGCGGGATGAACGGCAGTCCCGCCACCCACAGCTCGAAGCCGTCCCACCAACCTGCGATGCGATGCACGGCTCCAGCCTAGTCGGTACGCCGGCCGGTTCCACGAGGCCGTCGGCCACATCGGCGGACGGAGGAATCGAACGGTGGACGACAGGCGTACATCGGCCCGAAGATGGGGTATGGCGTCCTCCGATGACCTCACCCTCAACGACCCCGACGGCCTGCCGACGAACTTGGCCGAAACCCACCGCCGCGGCGCCTACCCGCCGATCGATGACTACGCCTTCCTGTCCGACTGCGAGACGAGTTGCCTGGTCGCCAGCAACGGCGCGGTGGAATGGATGTGTGTGCCGCGGCCGGATTCGCCGAGTATCTTCGGGGCGATCCTCGACCGCAGCGCGGGCCACTTCCGGGTCGGGCCGTACGGCGTCAACGTGCCCGCCGCCCGCCGCTACCTGCCCGGCGGGATGATCCTGGAGACCACCTGGCAGACCGGCACCGGCTGGCTGATCGTGCGCGACGCACTGGTGCTCGGCCGCTGGCACAACAACGATCAGCGCAGCAAGACCCACCGGCGCACCCCGATGGACTGGGATGCCGAGCATCTGCTGCTGCGCACGGTGAAATGCGTGAACGGCACCGTGGAGCTGGAGATGAGCTGCGAACCCGCGTTCGACTACCACCGGGCGAGCGCACGGTGGGAGTACACCGGCAAGGTGTACGAGGAGGCGACCGCGGTGCGCTGCGACGAGCCCAGCGCCGGGCCGAGCCTGGTGCTCACCACCGATCTGCGTCTCGGACTCGAGGGGCGCGAGGCGCGCGCCCGCACCAGGATGAAAGAGGGCGACGAGGTCTTCGTCGCGCTCACCTGGTCGGAACTGCCCGCGCCGCGCACCTTCGACGAGGCCGCCGACAAGATGTGGCAGACCAGCGAATGCTGGCGCCAGTGGATCACGCTCGGCAAGTTCCCTGATCACCCGTGGCGCAACTACTTGCAGCGCAGTGCGCTCACCCTCAAGGGCCTCACCTACGCGCCGACCGGCGCCCTGATCGCCGCCGCCACCACATCACTGCCGGAAACTCCTGGCGGAGAACGCAATTGGGATTACCGCTACACCTGGGTGCGGGACGCCAGCTTCGCGCTGTGGGGTCTGTACACGCTCGGCCTGGACCGGGAGGCCAACGATTTCTTCGCATTCCTCAACGACGCGACGACCGGCGAGGACGGCGAGCCCGTTCCGCTGCAGGTGCTCTACGGGATCGGGGGCGAGCGGCAGCTCGACGAGGTCATCCTCGACCATTTGGGCGGCTACGACCAGTCCCGTCCGGTTCGCATCGGCAACAATGCCTACAGGCAGGACCAGCACGACATCTGGGGCACCATGCTCGACGCCGTGTACCTGCACGTGAAGTCACGCCAGCAGGTGCCGGAGACGCTGTGGCCACTGCTGGTCCGCCAAGTGCACGCCGCCATCGAGCACTGGAAGGAGCCCGACCGGGGCATCTGGGAGGTGCGCGGCGAGCCGCAGCACTTCACCTCGTCCAAGGTGATGTGCTGGGTGGCGCTGGATCGCGGCGCGAAACTCGCCGAACTGCACGGTCAGTACGAGCACGCCGAAGAGTGGTACGCGATCGCGGAGGAGATCAAGGCCGACGTCCTGGCCAACGGCGTCACCTCAGAAGGCGTGTTCACCCAGGTCTACGGCGGGGACACGCTGGACGCCTCGCTGCTGCTGGTGGTGCTCACCCGCTTTCTGCCGCCCGAGGACGACCGCGTGCGCGCGACCGTGCTTGCCATCGCCGACCGGCTCACCGAGAACGGCTTGGTACTGCGGTACCGGACCGAGACGACTGACGACGGCCTGAGCGGCACGGAAGGAGCGTTCACCATCTGCTCGTTCTGGCTGGTCTCCGCGCTGGTCGAGATCGGGGAGACCGAGCGGGCGCGGCACCTGTGCGAACGACTGCTCGGCTTCGCCAGCCCCCTGCGGTTGTACGCCGAGGAGATCGATCCGCGCAGTGGCCGCCACCTCGGTAACTTCCCTCAGGCGTTCACCCACCTCGCGCTGATCAACGCCGTGACCCACGTCATCCGTGCCGAGAGCTCCCGGCACGCGGGCCGCTTCCAGCCCGCGCACACCCCGCAGGGCCATCCGGTCTGACCCACGCCGGGAAACGGTCTACGCGGGAACCAGTCCGTCGGCCTCCTCGCGCAGCGCGTGCAGTTTGCCGAGCCGCGCCTCGAGGTCGGCGATCCGCTCCGGCCTGCGGTCGCCGTACTTCCCGTAGTTCTCCTCGGCCGAGCGCAGCGCGTCGTCCGCGGCGCGCGAAACCTCGGTCGCGATGTCGGTGAAGTGGTCGCGCAGCACTCGCTGCACGGCGCGCAAGCGGTTACGCGACTCCTTGCCGACCTGGAAGATCACGTCGTCCATCAGGCGGGCCACCGCTACCTTGGCCTCGGCCCGGCGGCGCACCTTGCGGCTCTTGCGGTCGTCCCAGAGCGCGTTCACGCCCAGCAGCACGCCCGCACCCGCCGAGTACCAGTTCACCAGCGACATGCCCAGGAGGCTGGTGGCCAGACCGACCATCAGGATGCCGCCGTAGGAACCGCGCAGACCGGTCAGGAATTGCTGGGTGACCCCGGCTTTCGCGCTCTCGAGGGGCTCCAGCGGCTGCACCGCCTCGAGCACCTCACCGGGGTTGTCCAAGCGCAGGTCCGGCAGCGGAGGGGTCCGGTTGTCGGCCGGGAACTTGGCGGCCACCTGCTCGGACAGCTCCATCGAGCGGTAGTGCGCCACGGCGAAGTTCTCCTCGACCGCCTCGCAGATGCGCGCGTCCAGATCGGCGGCGAAATCCTTCCAGCGGCGCGCCGGGTCGGTCTGCGCGATCTCGGCCTCGGCGTCGCGGATCAGGCTGCGCAGCCGGTGGCGCAGGTCGTGCTCGATGTCGGCCATCAGCTCGGTCGCGCCGTCGACCAGCGTGACCTGCCAGTTCGCGGTGCGCTGGCGCAGCTGATCGGCCTCGTCGCGCGCGCGGGCGAGCTGGTCGGTGATCTCGGCGCGGCGTCGCGGGTCGCGCAGCGCCTCGGCTTCGGTGCGCAGGGTCAGCGCGAGGTGATCGCAGACCAGGCGGATGTCCCCGACCGCGGCTTCCAGCGCCACCGCGTCCGCACGGGCGACCACGTAGTCGCGCAGATGATCGATCAGCTGCGGCACGCCGGATTCGATGTCGCGCTGGTAGTCACCGGTCAACCCGGCCTGCCGGTGCAGTTCCGCGGAGACCGGAGCCACCGCGAAGCCGAGTCCCGCCGAGTCCAGCAGTTCCCGGTTGCGCTGCTGGGTGCGCGACCAGTGCGGGAACACGTCGATCTTGTTCAGCACGCAGATCACGGTCGGGCAGATCTGCTGGATGCGCTGCAACTCGGCGATCTGCTCCACGGTCAGCTCGGTGCCCGCGTCGCCGACGTAGAGCACGGCGTCGGCCGCGGCGATCATCGACCAGGTGGTGCGGTTGTCGCCCAGCGCGCCCGGCGCGTCCATCACCACGACACCGTCGGCGAGCAGCGGGCTGGGCTGGGTGAACTCGGCACGGACGACGCCCTGGGTGGCCAGCGCGGGACCGGGATCGAGCGGGTCGACCGACTGACGTTCGGTACGGCCGTGCTCGGCCTGCCGCACCAGCGTCGCGGTCGGCTCCGGCCCGTACTCGACGATCACCGGGACGCTCAGATCGCTGTTCGTCGCGCTGACCGAGGCACCGACCAGGCTGTTGACCAGCGTACTCATGCCGTTCTTCGGACGACCGACGACCACGAGCCGTACCCGGGGATCGCTCACCCTGGCACGAACCATGCTCAGCCGGCTGCCGAGGTCGTCGCGTCCCGCGGATCGGGCCGTCTCCCGCAGCTCGTCGAGTATCCGAATGAGCGGGGCCATCGCGTCCGGATGTTTCACGGTCGCAGCCTTCAGCCCGGCAGCGGCAGACAACCCTCCTCCTTACTTCTCGATGACTTCGTTCCGGCGCCCCCTGCGACCACTCCGCAGTCGTCGGAATCCGCTACGGCCCTGCTAGATCAGGGAGATGTCCGACACATCGGACACGTAGTGGTGCGTTTCCACTATGCCCGACTCCGGCAGCAGCGCACCCGAGAGGCTGCCACCCGAGGACAGCGCCAGTGCGGAGTGGTCGTAGGTGTAGTCGGCGACCGGGTAGGCGGTGTCGGCCGGGTGGTCGAGCGCCAGCGGCGCCGAGATGCCGTGCGGCTTCGGGTCGATCACCTGCGGCTTGATCGGCGCCTGGGTGGGTACGGGGGCGGTGTAGGTCGGCGCGGACGGGGCGTGCGGCTCGACGGTGGGCGCCTGTGCGGGGGCGCTGTAGGTCTGCTGATCCGGCGCCTCGTACGTCGGCTGCGAAGGCCTGCTCACCGTCGGTACGTCGCGGGTGGGCAGTTCGTGGGTCGGCACGTCGTTGGTCGGGTAGGTGCTATTGGAGGTGCCACCGGTGCTCGGGCGACCCGTGACGCCACCCGGCGAGGTCGCGTCGTCACCCGGGGTGCTCGGCGCATGCGTGGGCGCCGGAGTCTGGGTGACCGTCGCGCCAGGGACCTTGGTGGTCGGCACGTCCGGAGCGGTGGTGACGCCTCCGTGCGGCACCGTGGTGGCGCCCGGGAGCTTCGTGACGTCGTGATCCGACGTCTTCGGCGCGGACGGGACGGTCACGTCGCCGGGAACGCTCGGCGTCGGCGTGGTCTTGACGATCGTCGTCGGCGCGGTGACGGTCGATGCGGGCGACTGGGTCGGGTGGGACGGATGCGGATCGGTCCCGGGGGCCGGTTTCACCACGGGCGCCGGTCGTATCGCGTCGAACAGCGCGGGAACGGTCGCCGCGGGAGCGGTCAGCACGGACGGGCCGTCCGGGGCGGCGAACACATTCGCGATCGGGGTCGACGCGGCGTCGGGCTGGATCGTGGTCTGCAGCGGGGTGGCCGCGACGACCGGTGCGGCGGCGACCGCCGCGGGTGCGGGCGCCGTGGCGGCAGGGGCCACCGAGGCGACCGGCGCGACCGCGCTCACGGGTGCGACCGACGCCGAAGCCGCCAGCGGCTGCGCGACGCTCGATGCCGTCGGCGCACCAGCCGCCGACGCGGACTGCGCGACGCCGGAGGCCGCCGACGACTGCGTGGCGGACGCGCCCGATGAGGTGAGCCCACCGAGCAGTCCGGAAGGGCCTTGGCTCAACGCGTTCGGCTGGGCGGCCGCGCTGTCGGTGCCGTCCGGCAAATGGATGCCGTCGGCCAGATAGTCGGTGAATTCGTCGAGCTGATCGCCGACGTGCCCGACCGCGGCGTCGACCTTCATCTCGGAGGTGAAGTAGATCCCGTTCGGGCCGATCCCGAAGTCGACCGACCACTGGGTGCCGACGAACATCCCGAGATCGCCGCCCTGACCGACGCCGTCGAACGGATCGCCCGCCGCGTGCGCCGCACCGGCGCCGCTGTTGCCGGGCAGGTCGAAGACGGTGGAGCCGGGCGCGGTGAAGCCGTTCGCGCCGGGCAGGCCGAAGCCGTGCCCGGCTTGGCCGAGTCCGTGGCCGGGCAGGCCGAACCCGTGCCCGCCGGGCGCGTCGAGATCGTTCGCCGCGTCGGACCGGACGCCGGGCAGCGAGAAACCGTTGGACACGTGACCGTCGGTCCCCGGGATGGACAGTCCGCTCCCGGCATCCCCGTCCATGCCGGGGATCCCGCCGAGCCCGGGTACGCCGCCTCCGGAGTGTCCGGGCAGCTGCATCCCATGGCCGCCCGACTCGCCGGACAGCGTCGGCAGCTGCATCCCCTGCGCGCCGGACTCGCCGGGCAACGTCGGCAGCGGCATGCCCGCGTCGGTGCCGCTGTACTCGCCGGGGAGCGTTGGCAGCGATCCGGCGGGGCCGGCGCCGGGCACGGTGAACCCGGGCGCGGGATTCCCTGGTCCTGGCGCGGGGTTTCCATGCGTCACCGGGACATTCGAGCCATGCGAGAACGGCGCGGGCTCGACGACCGGATCCGGGAAGGTGATCACCGGGCTCGGCTGGTCGGGATCGGGATCGGTGCTGTGCGCCCAGCCGGTGTGCCAGCTGTCGAGACGGGATTCGCCGGGCTGTGCGGGGACGCCGCCGCCGTTGGCGGCCACCAGCGCGCCGCCGGTGACATAGGCGCCCGCCCGCGCGACCCTCGCGACGCCGGTGGCCACACGGTAGGCGGTGTCGCCCGCGCGGTCGGCCTCTTCGGTGTCGCCGTCGAAGGGCAGATCACGCGTCATAAAAGCTCCACTCTCGGTTGTTCAGCATCCTCACCACGCCGGTCCGACCGAGAGTGAAGATCACCCAACAGTATTTCGGGAATACTCCCCTGTCACATTCTCCAGGCCTGGTGCGAATGCGACTGTGGCGGGCAACACAACCCTGCCATCCGAATTGCCGGATCGGAAGCCCCATTTCCGGCGGCCTCCCCGCCCGCGCACAGTCTCGAATAGACACCGTCACCAGGCCTGATCGAAACGTGGCGAGTGCGCGGCGGGAAGAACGAAAGGAACTCTCAGAGTTGCCGGCGGAATGCCGAGGATTTGCTCTCCATCGAGGAATTCGACGAATCAGCCGTTCGGCGGCGTGGACGCCGAGGTGGCCGGGACGCGAACGCATCGACCGGACGACTGTCGGCCCATATCCACTTCCACTCGGCCGCATCGCGACGATCCGCGTCCGCGCACCGTCCGACACGTCCGTTACAAGTTTCCGCCGTGGCCAATGCCTCACTTTCCAGTCCCGCGCATCGCGCACCGCGAGCGCGGCCGACACCACGATCTCAGACTGTGGGATTAGATTGACCTCATGGCCGGACATCGAATCTTGGTCGTGGACGACGAGGTTCGCGTCCTCGCGTCGCTGCGGCGGGGACTGGAGCTCTCCGATTTCGAGGTCGTCACCGCGACCGACGGCGCCGAGGCCCTGAGCATGGTCCGCGCCACGACGCCCGACGCGATGGTGCTCGACGTCAACATGCCCGAACTCGACGGTGTCGGCGTGGTCACCGCGTTGCGGGCGATGGGCGACGACATCCCGATCTGTGTGCTCAGCGCGCGCACCGCGGTCAGCGACCGGATCGCCTGCCTGGAACGCGGGGCCGACGACTACCTCACCAAGCCGTTCGATCTCGGCGAGCTGGTCGCGCGGTTGAACGCGCTGCTGCGACGCAGGCGTAAACCGGTGGACCGCCCGGACCGGGCGCGCACGGTCGGGCAGGTGCGGATCGACCCCGCCGGACGCCGCGTGCTGGCCGGGGGCAGGCCGGTGGAGTTGACGAAACGTGAATTCGAGGTGCTCGCCCTGCTCGCCGAGCACATCGGGATCGTGCTCGCTCGCGAGCAGATCCTGTCCGCGGTGTGGGGTTACGACTTCCCCACCGACACCAATGTCGTCGACGTGTTCGTCTCCTACCTGCGACGCAAGCTGGAGGCGGACGGCGTGCCCCGGGTACTCCACACCGTGCGCGGCGTCGGCTTCGTCCTCCGGGAGGAACCATGAGCGGATCGCCGTCGCTGCGCACCCGGGTAGCGGTCGTGTCGGGGGTGGTCGCGGCACTGGTCGCGCTCACCTTGACCATCACCTTCGCCACCCTGCTCGGCGCCACCGGTGAACGTCAGCTGGACGAGACCGTCTCGTCGATGGCGGTGCGGGTCGCCGCGTCGCGTGAAGCCGCGCCCGCGCAACCTGTTCCGCCGTCCGCGGCCACGCTGTCTCCCGAGCAGGGGCCCGCGGACGCGCGCGGACCCGTGGCCCCCGTCGACC
>NZ_JBSGCA010000047.1:0-58210 GCF_053601535.1 Nocardia sp. NPDC004718 | reverse complement strand
GCGGTCACCTCCTGCCCGGCCGGCCGTGCGGTGGACGCCGGGGCATGCGACCGGCGCGCCGCCGGGCGCAACCGGCTGCGCAGGCGCGGGTCCAGCAGCGGATACAGCAGATCCACCACGAAGTTGACCGCGACGAACACCAGCGCCGCGAACACCACCACCGCCTGCACCAGCGGCACGTCCTGGGTGCGCACCGCGGTCTCGGTGAGCCTGCCGAGACCGGAGCGGGAGAACACCGTCTCGACGATCACCGCGCCCGCGAGCAGGTTGCCGAAGGTCACGCCCGCGATGGTCAGCGCGGGCAGTGCCGCGTTCCGCAGCACATCGCGCACCAGCACCCACAGCCGCGTCGCGCCCTTGGCCACCGACACGGTCACGTAACCGGAGCGCAAGCCGCCGGTGACGTTCTCCAGCAGCAATTGGGCGATCGGCGCCGCGACGGGGATGGCGAGGGTCACCGCGGGCAGCACCAGCGCCGCGAAACCGTCGTTGCCGATGGGCGGGAACCAGCCGAGCTGGAACGAGAACACCTGCAGGATCGCCAATCCCACCAGGAACACCGGCACCGACACACCCGCCGCGGGCAGCGCGGCGAACAGGTCGCTCAGCCACCGCACGCGCGTGTAGGCGGAGATCAGCGTGACCGCGAGCGCCAGCAGCACCGCCAGGACCAGCGCGCAGGCGGCGAGCAGGGCGGTTTGCGGCAGTACCGACATGATCAGCGGCCACACCTGCTCGCCGGTGCGGGTGGACGCCCCGAAGTCACCGCGGGCGGCCGCGAGCAGCCGGTTCAGGTATTGGCCGAGCAGATCGTGGTCGAGTCCGTAGTACTCCCTCGCGTTCTGCTTGTCCTGCTCGGTGACGAGGTCACCCTGGGTGGGGTCGAACAACAGATCCACCGCGTCGTAAGGCAGCACGTACAGCAGCACGAACGTCACGGTGTACGCGCCCCACACCACGAACACCGCTTGGCCGAGTTTGGCCAGCACATAGCGGAACATCGGTTACCTCGGCTCGATCCAGGTGTCGTAGAAGACGTTGCGCGACTGCGCCTCGTAGCCCACGTTGTGCACCTTCGGATTCGCCGCGGTGACCTGGGCCGGGTTGTACACCGGCACGGTGAGCACCTGGTCCTCCAACAGGAACCGTTGCGCCGCCTGGGCCGCGGCCGCCCGCCGCTGCGGGTCGATGGTCTTGCTGACCGCGCCGAGCGTGTCGATCGCCTGCTGGTAGACCGGGTCGCCCTGGGCCAGCTTGGCCATGTTGCCGAACTGCGGCGAGTACACCTGTTCGAGCACCGCGACGTCCGCGCGGCTCTGGTTGGCCACCTGGATGTTCCAGCGCTGCGGCTGGGTGATGGCGGCCTGGTAGTCCGGGATCGGCAGCACGTTCAGCTTCAGGTCGACGCCGATCTTGCGCAGGTCCTGCTGGATCAGCTCGTAGGCGGGCTTGTTGTTCACCAGGTTGTTGATGCCGATCAGCGCCAGTTCCAGCCTGCGGCCGTCGCGGTCGACGCGGATACCGTCGGCGCCCTTGCGCCAGCCCGCGTCCTCCAGGATCTGCTCGGCCCTGCGCTGGTCCTGCTTCAGCGTGGCGGAGAAGTCGACGTAGCCCGGCACCCGTTCGGACAGCACCGAACTGGACACCTTGTAGCTCGGAGTGAGGACGGTCTTGCTCAGCGCGTCGCGATTCCAGGCCAGCTTGACCGCTTCGCGCACCGCGCGGTCGTTGGTCGGGAACAGATCGGTCTTGAAGTCGAAGGCGATGTCGCGACCGGGAATGAGCTGCGGCACGATCCGGTAGCCCTCGCGGGTCAGCGGCGCCTCGTCGGTGTTGTTCACGTCCAGGATCGCGTCCACCCGGCCCGCTCGCAACGCTCCGGTGCGCACACCGGCCTCCGGGATCACCGAGATCTCCACCGCGTCCAGATACGCCTCGCCGTTGTGTTTACGGCTGGCAGGCGCCCAGTTGTACCCGGAACGCTTCTTCAGCACCGTCTTCTGCTGGTAGACGTGCTCGGTGACGGTGAAAGGCCCAGTGGTGACCAGATTCTGCGGCAGGCTGCGCTGCTCTTTGGGCAGCTGCAGGGTGGTGTGCCCGAGGATGCCGGAGAAGTAGAGCGAGAGCGCCTGCAGGAAGCCCGCGTTCGGGCGGGTGAAGGCTACCTCGACGGTGCGCGGGTCGAGCACGCGGGTGCCGGAGTAGCCGACCCAGTACGCGGTCACCGGCACGATGCCGAGTTCCTTGTTGCCGAAACCGAGCAGGTCGAAGTTCTCCTTCACCGAATCCGCGGTGAATTTCGACCCGTCGCTGAAGGTGACGTCGTCGCGCAGATGGAAGGTGAATCGGGTGAGCTCGGGATCGATGTCCCATGAGGTGGCCAGCCACGGTTCGATGGCGCCGGTCTCGGGGTTCTGGTAGGTCAGCTTGTCGGTGATATTGCTGGTGATCAGCGATTCGGGGTAGGAACTGCCCGAATGCGGATCGAGGTTGGCCGGTGCGTCCAGCACCGCGAACCGCAATGTCCCGCCCGCGACCGGCGTGCCGCCGTCGTCGCCGCCCGCGACCCGGTTGGCCGGCGCCGCGCATCCGGCCAGCACCGCGGCGGTGATGGTGACGGCGACGAGCGCCGCCGCCCTCGAGAACCTGCGTGATGACATCTGAGAAACTCCTGACGAGTGGCCGTCCCCGCGGCGAATGCCGTGGGTGGCGAAGTGGTGGCCGAGAACCCCGGGAACAAACCGTCCGGGGCGGCGCGCGGAGTGGTTTCGCGTCAGCGACAACAGTCGGCGAACGCCTGCCGCACCGCCGAGCGCGTGGACACCGCGAATCGCATGGTCACGCTCCTTCACCGCTCGACGGACAGCGGACCGCACCGGCGATCCACAGTGCAGTCTGCACAGCGCCGGTAGCCGGAACAACCAAGCTCGTCTTCGAGAATCGTTCAGTTTTCGTGAAACCAGGAATGCCCGGTCTCCGCACGGCGGAACGGGATCACCGTGTGGTCCAGCGCCCGGCCGGTTCCCGCGACCGCGCCCAGTTCATGCGCACCTCATGGTCGTTCTTCGATTCGGCCGTGGGCGGTCGGATCCACACGCGCGGGCACGTCGACCGATGGCACCACCCGACGCAGTTTGGGCGCTCTTACGTGTCCGGACGGTCGGCTGAGACAGGCAATGGCGTTGCAGCCGCTCTCGACCGCGATGTGTCTACCCGTCCCAGCGCGGGTCCGACTCCGTGTTCGTGTTATGCGATGGGTGACGGGTTTCGGGGTTGATCATCCGGCTCACCACGGTTGCGTCCCCTCTCACTGGCGACGTGCGGTGACGATCCAGGCGCGGGAATTGAACCAGACACCGTCATCGTTCAGGTGCGCGGAGAGCGCCTCGCGCAGACGCCCGACCGCGCGAGCCGCGGCGGCAGGGTCCAGCCGCTTCAGTACCGCGCTGGTGTACGCGAAACCGTGGACCCAGCCGAGGGCGGAAGCCAAGTCCGGACCGTAGTAGACCGGCTCGTCGACGCCCGTGAAGGCGACGTCGGCGAACCCCGCAGCGCCCAGGATCTCCTTCACAGTCGCCGGATCGGCGAGCGAGAACGCATCCGGGCCGGCGGAAGCGCTGACCACTGGCCGCTCTGGTCCTGCGAGGGCTGCGTGGATAGCGGCGTCCCACTCATTGTGCTCATGGGCCTGCCAGACCATCATCACCAGGCGTCCGGCGGGGAGAAGCGCCCGCCTGATGTTGGCGAATGCGGCGACAGGGTCGTTGAAGAACATCGTGCCGAATCTGCTGATTGCCAGGTCGAAGCGCTCTTGCGGAAAGCGGTGGACTTGCGCGTTGGCGTGCTCGAAGGTGACGTTGCGGAGCCCCTCCGCCCGGGCGAGTTCGCGGGCACGCTCGATGGCGGGCACGGAGATGTCGACCCCCAGCGCGCGTCCCGCCGGGGCTGCGCGCGCGGCCTCCCGGGTTGTCTGCCCGGTCCCACATCCGATGTCGAGGACGTCGTCGTGGAATCCGACGCAACAGGCCTCGCGCAATATCTGGTTGTGCCGCCACAGTTCGGCGTCGTAGCCGCTCGGGCCGGGGGCCTCCCGGAGCCGACACGAATCCTGAGCGCATGGGGAGGACGCCGCGAATGCTAGTGGCCACCGAACAGTCCTTGCCCGGCGGCATACGCCTCGAGGCGGTCCACCAGCTCGTGTGGGCGGCTCAGCGCGGGGGTGTGCCCGCCGTCGATCTCGTCTGGGGTGATGCCCAGGCGCTCCTGGGCGACGCGGCGAAGGAAACTGGTGGGAAACAGGTGGTCGTCGCGACAGATCAGGACTCGCGTGGGAACGCCGGGCCAGGCCCTGAGCGGCGACGGCTCCCCCATCCGTGCCTCGGACTGGGCGCGCGCCCGCTTCAGCGCCTCGGCGGCCAGCTCCGGTGGGACATCCTGATAGAAAAGAGCGATGGCATCGCCGTACCGGTCCCGAACCTCCTGGTTGTATCTCGTATGGGCCCAGTAGTCGGCGGGCGCCTCTTCCGGCGCGGGGATCATGGGAGCGACCAGGACGAGCAGTTCTACCGCCACCCGGTTGCAGACGAGCGGGGCTGTGAAGCCGCCGAACGATTGCCCGACCACAATCAGATTGGTCTGGTCCCCGATCGCGTCGGCGACGGTGTCCGCGTACTCAGGCAGGCCGGCCGAGTCCTCGTCGCATGGAAGGTCTGGTGCGATGGTGTCAAAGCCTCGCGCATGCAGTTCGGCCTCCACCAGGTGCCAGTACCAGCCGACATCGCCAGCGCCGTGGATGAAGACAAATGTGGTCACCCTGTCTCCTTCTGATGCTCAGACTCCGATCGGGACCGCCGAAGCCGCGAAGCTGTTCGCGGTGCCACCGCCCACGTCTCCGATGCTGACTCCTACTGGCCGTATGAGTAGCGAAGATCAGCGAACAGCAGCTGGTTGAGGCGGCGGCGCAGATGGCCGGTCTTGCTCTGGTCGGGGGCCCGATCTGAAGTCAAAAGCGTGAACCGCAGCAGTGTGTCCCCACCCTCGACCGCTGCCAGCTCGAAACGCACTAGGTCGTCGGGCCTGCTCGGCCACAGCGACGACCACACGACGGTGTTCGGTTCCTCGGCTTCGACTACCACCGGTTCGGTTTCATCGGGTAGCAGGTTGAGCCAAGGTCGCGCACCCGACCTCCGGGGCTCGGTCAGCGACTGCCAGACAATGAACGGAGGTACCGGCAGGGTACGTGCCCGGGAGCCGAAATCGATCATATGAACAGCCTAAGGCGGGCGGTGCCGCGAAGGCCTTGCCCGGCAAGTGATCAGCAGCCGGGATCGTGCCCCGGCAATCCAGCGGATCATGACGGCAAGTCGCATGTCCCCACACCCGACCCCCAGCAGGTCGGCCGACACTGCTGGTCCAGCGCCTGAGCTCCGAACACCGCCGCCCGCGAGCGCACTTGCCCAGATCGATGCCGATTCGCCGCGTCGGAATGAGATCGATTGAGCAGTACAGCTCCTCGACAGTCTCCTGACTGGGGGGCCGCATAAAGGTCTAGATAACCTATTAGCGCGGCGCGCCGGTGTCATCGGACACTGCGGACGTCCCAAACCCACACGTCGTCGACTCGATGGGCGGGGAGATCGAGCAGCGCGGCGCCGGTGAGCAGGATGTGCAGTGGAGTGCGAGCCAGGAGGGTCAGAAGCCGCGCCAGGAGTGGTCGGACCAAATAGAATCCGACAAGGCTCACCGCTGCCCCCGTACCAGCCCGGCGAGAACGTCTTGGGGGTAGTGCGCGGCGATGTAGACCCGAGCGAACGCCATCACGAGCGCTGCCACCGCGCCGAGCACCGCCAGCCGACGGTGCACCAGCCACAGAACGGCCCCGACGGCGCCGGCCATGACAGCATGGTCACTCCGGAACCCTGCATCGGTGTTGCGGTGCAGAACCACGATGGCGTGCAACGCATTACACGGACGAGTCTCGTCGATCGCGGCGGCGATCGGCTGATTGATCACCAGAGCGACCAGCATTCCCAGCGGTGCACACACCGCTGCCACCATCCGAGCGGGGTCGCTGTCGCGGCGGGCGATCCACCATCCCGCCCCCAGCAGCACCGCGAACAGCGCGACACCGTAGCTGGCGTAACCGGACACGATCGGATGCAACCACGGGGCATCTCGGGCAAAGTCGTTGATGTCGGATGAGATTCGCGTATCCAAGCTCATTCGCCGGTTGCGCGGGAGGCCACGCCGAGGAACGTGCTCGGTATCCGTTATTGCCAGATGTGGGCAGTGCAACCCGCCGCCGAACCGCGGTGAGTGTTTACGCTGCAGCCCAGCGGTCCGCCAGCGAGGCGCCGAAGCACTCGAAACCTTCCCGGACCGGCCCCTGAAAGCCCTGGCGACGGCCAGGAGAAAGAGAGTTCGAAGTGAATATCCTGTCGATCCTGTCGATGCTGCTCAGCGCCGGAAGCAGCGTGCTGTCCCTCGGCAGCAGCGGGCTCTGACCGCAACCGGCGATCCGACCCGCTCGCGCCGATCCGTACCGCGCCCAGGTGGCAAGATATGCGGCGCGACGCCCTGCTGACCGTCCCACGGTCGCAGAGCGTTCACGACCCCCAAGGATCGCCGGACTGATGACGCCTGCCGCAATCCCGGGTCAGCGACTCGCGAGCGACCGCAGGGCCGTTCACCTTCGAGCAGGTGGGGACACTGCTCGCGCTGGCCCAGCATCGAGAAGCCCGGATTGATGTGTGGCCGAACGGGTCCACGCTTTGGACTCCGGCCCGCACAACCTGGTAACGGGCAACCCGGCCACCAAAGACGTGGACACCTCGCCGCACTGAGCGATAAGAGCGGGTCGCACCTGTTAGGTCCTGTGCCTCGTCGTTCGGCCGCATGTAGCCGTGGTTCGGCGAGAGGTCCGGGGAACCGAACAGGAGTCATCTCGACTGTGCCCCGGCCTGCTCGACTCTGTCTCAACACATGTTTACAGCCCCTCAGGATTCGGGAACCGACTCCTGAGGGCGATTGCGAGGAGACCAGGCTATGGGCGGGTCACCTCGGTGGCGTGGAGGTTACGCAGTGCGCCCTCCCCGGCCTGGTACTGAGAAGGCACTGCGACGGTCAGGGGTGTGCCGGGTTCGATGGTGTGGTTCTCATCCGGTGTGGTGATGACGACCGATCCATCGGTGCCGTCCTTGATCACCTTGTACCACTGGGTCTGTCGGGGATGTGATGTAAGGATCTGTGGGAGCCCAGGGTTGAGATATCCCAGGACACCCGACCGAAGATCAGACACTCCCCCGTCGTCGTTCTCTGGTTCGAGTTGGGCGCTTGGCTGCTTCCGTTCGGATCCTGCCCATCTCGCTATTCGGAACAAGTTTGATGATGTCTTGTCGTGAGGTGATCAAGAGTTTGTGAAAGATTGCCCCCATCTGTGCGTCGATGGTTCTGAGGGAGTTGCCTCGACGGGCGGCGATGGCACTGTTCGTCCATCCTGCAGCAGCCAGCGTGGCGACTTCCCGTTCGGCACTCGAGAGTTCACCCCAATGGGACAGGTTGGTCTTCCTGGCGGGATGGTCGATTGGCATCTCGTCGATGGACAACGTTCCCAGCGCGAAGCGCTGCACCTCGCCTAGCTCGGGACGCAATGAGGAACCTTGCCGGTAGGCCGCGGCGAACGCCTCGCACCCCAGCACACGGCGGACAACCTCGATAGCCTTGTTCGTTTCATGGGCGAGCAGCGCCAGATCGCCAAAGTTGATTCCCGGCCCTGCCCGCGTGGTCGCCGCTCCTCCGATGAGCTGAGCGGTTTCGGTGGCCAACGCGCTGATCTCGGCTCGGTCCGCATTTCCGGCGTCGATCATATCGGAGACGATCCGCGCCAACGTCCAATGCCGAATGTACAGTGCGAACGACACGCCCCACTGGTCACGCGCGGCAACATGATACTCGAGTGCTGAGCGCCCCACGGCCGATGCCTCGGCGGGATCACCATGTTTGGTCAATGTGATCGCCCAGGCCAACTCGGCCCATGCCTTTGCCCACCCAGCTCCGGACCTGGTGGCATGCTCCAGGTGACGCCGCGTGATCTCCAACGCTTGCTGTGCAGTTCCGAGGGAGCTGGCAGCTACGGCCTGGTAGAACTCACTCCTGCCCTCACCGCCCCAATCATTGAAGGTGGCGAACTTTTGCCGGGCCCGACCCAGCACCGCGATAGCCCTCGGGTCACGGCGGGCGAGCATCAGTATCGTCCCCCAAAGGAATTCGACGCTGGCGGGCAGACCGAGATCGTTTTCCGGATTCTGCCGCCAGTTCCCTCCGGCCTCCGTGTCGCCGATGCATCCGACCACACATTCCTCGAGTATCCGGTCGGCCTCGTCGCTTCTGCCCTGCAACACGGCGAGCCACCCGAGCATCGTCATGGCTGCTGTTTGAAGCTCGGTCGGCTGTGCAGCGCGTCCACGGGTCGCCTGCAGGGTGCGTTCGGTCCACCGGCGTACTTCTCGGGGTGAGCCTTTGATGATGGGCAGGGCAACCAGGCCCGCAGAGATTTCCAAACCGAGTTCGGGTTCCCCGGAGGTCAAGCTTGTCTCGATCGCAGTTACGATGTTGTCCCAGGCTGTGCGAACCCCCCAGTTCTCTTCGCCGGGGCTGAACCATTTGATCTGCGCTTTTAAGACTTTGTCTCGATAGTATCTGCGGTGACGGCGTTCGAGCCGCGCCGGCTCGTCCACCTCGCTGGTGGAGCGTTCTTTCAGCCGTTGCGCGGCAAACACCCGGATACTTTCCAGCAGCGAGTACCGCACCGTCGTCGGCATGATGTGGGCCGTCACCAGCGACTGGTCGACGAGCCCATCAAGCAAGCCCTCGATCTCCTCGCATTCCAGGCGTACGACCGCATCACCGCCGGATAGCGGCTCACTATTTTGGGGCCGAGCCGCATCGTCGGCGCACACCGCCGCGATCGCTTCCAGACCAGCGCCCACATCCGGCGCGGAGCCGGTGTCATCCTCGGGATTGGTGTCGTAGCCCGCGGCGAAGACCGACATTCGATCCAAAAGGAGCCGTTCCTTGTCCAGGCACAGGTCATATGACCAAGCGATGACGTCACGAACGCTTTGGTGACGTGGCTCGACTCCCACCCGCGGCCCGCGCGACCAGCGCATCCTTTTGTCGGTGGCCTCCCCGCTCAAGTCCCGAACGATGGCACCCAACGGTTGCCGCAGCAACCGTGCGGCCGCCAACCGGATATACAGCGGATTGTTTTCCACGCGACGGCACACCAGGTTGGCCAGCTTGATTTGCTCAGGGGTGGTTACGGGATTGTCGGTGAGTTCAGCGCGACTCCGAAACAAGGTGAGCGCCTGCTGCTGTGACAACGAAGGAACCAAAATGACACGTTCGTCGACCCACCCGATCGGCCGGCGGCTGGTCGCAAGAATGGTCAGACCCGGCACCGCTTCAGTCAGCTCTGCGATCAACTGTCCGGCAGCGGTCAGGACATGCTCGCAATTATCCATCACCAGCACGGTCTGCAGATTCCGTCCTACCGCGTCCGTACTGGTCAACGTATCGACCAGCGAATCCCAGGCCGATTGCTCCGAGGAGTCGGCGTCCACCACCGAGCGCATGATCTCCTCCTCGACCGCGGTCGCGTCGGCGCCCTTGGTCAGCCGCGCCAATCTCACCCAAAAGATCGGCCGGTGTGCAACGGTGTTGAACCGGCGCACAGCTTCGGTCGCAAGGCGCGTCTTTCCGATACCGCCGGGACCGATCAAGACGATCACTCGAGCAGAACTCAGCAGCAGGGTAGCGATCTTCTCCAACTCCGGATCACGACCAATGAAACGATCCGTAGCCGATACCAGGTCTCCGCGATGTTTGCGGCGGGTCGCCAACATGCCACCGGAGTTTACTCATCCGAGCAAATTGCGTGGGTTTGATCACTGCTCTCTGTAACCTTTGTGAACGAGGGCTATTACTGTGACGGATGAAAATTTTTGGTGACCTTGATGCTGAGAACCAGCCGAGCACGATGATCGGCGAAATCCTCTGCATCGTTTCCGCTGAGCGCCGCCCGCGTGGCGCCACGGCGGCATCCAGCAGGGACCATGCGGCAGTCGCGTCGTAGACCGTTCGGGTCTTGAGGCAGCCGTGGAGGATGCCGACGAGGCGGTTGGCGAGCTGGCGCAGCGTGACCTGGGTGTTCGAGGCCGCGGGCGCGTTGTTTGTCGTAGTAGGCGCATGCGCCCGGTGAGACGGTCAGGGCGCTGAACGCCTGGCGGAGGAGGGTGTCGATGAGCCGATCGTTGTGAACGAACCGTGCCGCGACGATCTTCTTCTTGCCCGAGGCTCGGGTGATCGGGCTGGTACCGGCGTAATTCGGGTCCTCGTCTTCTGCGGCGCCGCAGTAGCACGTCTGGGTGCAGTCGGTGCACGTCGAGCAGCCCAGGCACCACGCCGACAGGTGATGGCCGCACTTGTTGCGGTGATCGACGCCGCCACCGGAAAGGCGCTGCTGGACACCCTGGTCAACCCTGGCCCCGGCATGCCGATCGCACCGGGAGCCTTCGCTGTGCACGGCATCACCGACGCCGAGGTCACCGCCGACGGGCGTCCCGGACTGGCACCTCACACGGCCCGGGACGTGGTGTATCGATGTCCTGAACCGTGAGTGCTGCTGGACCACCGAATTCCCGCAGCACCGCTGCACGCATGTGCATCTTCTCCTTCGAACGGTCAGCCCACGAGACCGGCGGATTCGGTCTTGTGGGGCAGGGAGCGAATCAGTTTGCGATTGGCGAACTCGAAGATGCCGAGTTCGGACAGTTCGCGACCGAAACCGGACTTCTTGATCCCGCCGAAGGGCAGATCGGGCGCCAAGGACGTCGGATGGTTGATCCACACCATGCCGCTGGCGATCTGCTCGGCCACCGCTCGCGCGCGGTCCGGGTCACTGCTGTACACGGTGGCGCCGAGCCCGAACTTCGAGGTGTTCGCCAACTCGATCGCCTCGCGTTCGTCGCCGACGCGATACACCACCGCGACCGGCCCGAACAGTTCCTCGGAATAGGCGCGCATATCGGGGGTGACATCGGTCAGTACCGTCGCGTCGACGAACGCGTCCCGGCGTCCCGGCGCCGGTACGTCGGGGCGGCCGCCGCCGGTGACCACCGTGGCGCCCTTCTCGCGGGCATCCTGAACCTGTTCCAGCAGCTCCTCGGCGGCCTTCGGGGAGGAGAGCGGTCCGAGTGTGGTCTCCGGATCCGACGGGTCGCCCGGGCGCAGTGCGCCGAACCGCTCGGCCAGACCGGCCACGAAGCGATCGTACAGTTCGTCCGGTATGATGAAACGTTTTGAGGCGACACAACTTTGACCGGTATTCGCCAGCCGCCCTGCGGTCGCCGCATCGATCGTGTCGTCCAGATCGTCGGCGTCGAGCACGATGAAGGGGTCGCTGCCGCCGAGTTCGAGTACGCATTTCTTCACGTGCCGCCCGGCGATCTCGGCCACCGACGCACCGGCGGCGTCGCTGCCGGTGAGGGATACGCCCTGGACAGCGGGGTGGGCGAGGACGTGCTCGACGTCCGAGACCCGCAGGAAGACGTTGGTGTAGACCCCTTCGGGCGCGCCGGCGTCGGTGAAGATCTTCTCCAGTTCGAGCGCGGTGAGTGCGCAGAGCTTGGCGTGCTTGAGCAGAATTGTGTTGCCCAGCACCAGATTCGGCGCCGCGAACCGCACCACCTGATAGATCGGGAAGTTCCACGGCTCGATGCCGAGCAGCACCCCCAACGGTGGGTTGACGAGCTGGGCTTCGCCCTCCTCCACCGGCAGTGTGGTGGGCTCCAGAATGCGCGGTCCGTTCTCGCCGTAGTACTGCAGAATGCTCGCCGCGAGGTCGACTTCGAACTCGCTCTCGGAAATGCGTTTGCCCATTTCGCGGGTGATCAGCCGGGCGAGGTCGTCCTTGCGTTCGCGCATCAGATCCGCCGCGGCGGACACCACCCGCGCACGCTGCTCGACCGGTTTCGCGCGCCACGACCGATAGGCGTCGTCCGCGCGTTCGACCAGGGCATCGAGTTGCTCGGTCGCCACATAGGGCAGTTCGGCCAGGGTTTCGCCGGTATAGGCGTCGACCGTCTCGAACGGTTCGGCGTCGGGACCCGAGGCGCTCATAGGCTGGACGTTGGTCGATGTCATCGGTCACCACTCCTCGTACGATGGAATCCGGCTCGGTCGGTGCCGGTCGGTGTCACTGGGTGGCTACCCGCCCACGGCGCACGAAACATCTCACCGCACGCTGACGTGCGGGAATGCCGGCCGGTCGCGCCGTCCGGCATCGGTGGGCGGCGCTGAGCGGGCTGGGTGGTGTCGGTGGCGCGGACGCGGAGGGTGTGGGTGCCGGGGGTTGCCTGCCAGCGGTAGGTCCCTTGGCGCCAGGTGTCGGGGGAGTATTCGGTGGTTAGTACGGGATCGTCAGCTGTTCCGCGGCGGAGATGGGGCAGTTCGTGTAGTTGCCGTGCCGCTGCGGCGCGCTGTTCGGCCTGCTCACGGACCGCGCAGGTCGGCCCGATGCCCTGGGCCATCGATTGCGGTGACGCCAGCCAGCCGTGACAGCGGCGACAGTGCGCGACAAGTCGCACGGTGGGCTGATCGCCGGTCTCGGTCACGTTCTTCCTCCTCCGGCCGGGCAGATACGTTCGCACGCCTGACATGACCGGCCGACAACGCGCCAAGGTCGGAGAGTCGTTCAGCGGGTCCGTGGTTCCAGCAGCCGCCGCCACCGGGCAAGCGCCTCGACCGGGGCTGGCGCCGGGTCGCTGACTGCGTCGGTGTTCGGTTCGGTGGCCGGCCGCGGCCGAGCGCGGTTAGCCGGCGAACTGGTGATTGATCTCGTTGCCCCGCCTGCGCCGCGCGCCTCCGGCATGGCGTCTGGGCTGGGTTTCGGCGCGCTTGCCCGGTTTGAACTGTGACGGTAGTTCAGAGAACCACCCGCATATTCCGGGGCGGGCGCAAGTGCCGGATGGCCGCGTAACGCTCCTCGCTCGTCGCAGCTCAACCGGTCTGCGCGATCGATGTCGGCACCGTGACAGCGGGCGAAGGCTGCCGGGTCCAAGCAGCACTGGCGGGTACCGGCACCGGCGAGTTGCACGCGGGTGGTGCGCGGGCGCCGCGTCGCGCGACCGGTGACGTGGATGTCGAAGGTCATCGACCGCAACCGGCCACGCCCGCGACCCAGGCCGTCCTATTCGGCGAGTTCGGACCGGACTCCAGATCCGGACGCGCCCACCCCGCGACGGTGACCACGAGCACCCCGTCGTGGCTTCGCAGGCGGGCGAGCACCGCGCGCATCCGGCTCGGCGACGCGGCGCCGGGGACATCGAGGACGACGACGTCGACACCGTCGAGCAGGACCGCGGCCACGGCGAGTGGATCCTCGCCGAGATCCGGGATGTGCGCGAGCCGGGCGAGGTCGCCGTTCACCTCGGTGAAGGCCAGCAACCCCAGCTGCGGGCACCCGATGACCGCGACCCACTCCCCTGCGGTGGTCACCGTGGCGAGCAACCCGAGCAGCGGGGTGGCGCGGCCGGTGCGGGCGACCACACCGCCGCGCGGCAGCCCGCGCTCCGACACCGAGCCGCCGGGATCATCGCTCCCGACGCGGTGGCAGGCAGCGGCGGCAGCCCGGCCAGCGACGCCGCGGCCCTCGTCGTGCCGCCGGGTCGCTCACCGTCATCTCCTACACAGTTATCGAACATATGTTCGCAAGAGTGGCATACCGGCTGTTCTGCGTCGAGCGCGGACACGCTATCTATAGCTGTAGATGCGCTGAGATGCCGCTATACATCCAGACGAGCCCGCGGGTCGACCCCCACCGGGCCCGGACTGCACTCGCGCCGATCCCGGGCTACGGATCAGAAGGGTTAGGAGCCCAGCCAAACCGCGTCAGTACCAGCCATTGCGCAGCACCACATGCGGCACGGACGATTCGGCCAGCACAGCTTCGGTACCCCGGTGCTCTCGTGCCAGGATCAGCGGGCTGCGATTGGCGTACGGAATACTCGTGTAGCCCAACACTCGAGCCCAGCCCGTTCGGCTGCGCGAATCACAGTGATGTGCTGCGCGACTCGTGCGCCGAACTCGGTGCCGGAGACCAGCAGCGCACGGTCCACGCCCTTGAACACGGCATCCAGCAATTGCATCTCGTTGTAGGTCGCTTGTCAGTCCTCCACTCCCCGCTCCTTCAGTTCGGTCGACCGTGCAATGTCCAGAGTCACTGCCACGATCTCTGTTTCACCTGCGCGCAGCACGGCGTCGATGACAAGTCGGCCCAACCGTTCGCTGGTCCCGGTCACCGCAATGTTTATTGCCTTCATCTTGCGCGGGACGAGGATCGGTGACCAGGGCACCTCGCCCCGCGTGACACCGCCCCCTCCTACCCTCGCGAGCGAGCCGTTCCCGAGGGGCCGACGCCGTCGACCGAAGGTGGTGGCGACGACACCCGGGGAATCGGCATCTGGTTGGCCCGCGCTGCGGGACTCACAGTGGAAGCCGTTCGCCCACCGTGACAACACAATCGGAGGACCGATACATGACCGGATCCCGCATCGACCTGATCGAGAACTTCTACCGCGCCTTCAGCGGTGACGTCGACCTGCTCGACGATGTAGTGGCACCTGAGTGGGAGGACATTCCGCTCGGACCCGACCAGCAACCCGGGCGAGAAGGCATCAAACCTCTTGTCGTTGCGATCAATCAGGCGTTCTCGGACTTCACCATCGTCATCGAGACCGTCCTCGACGGCCGCGGCGACAACGGCGACGGCCCGCTCGCCGTGCGCGCCGAAATGCGCGGCACGCACACCGGCGGGTGGTTCGGGGTGCCCGCGACCGGGCGGGAAGTCCGAATCCCGATCCACGAGTTCCACGAAGTGGCCGACGGCCGCCTGGCCCGGACCTGGCACCTCGAGGATTGGCTCGGCTGGTTCCACCAGGTCGGAGCCTGGCCAGTGGCAGGACAGGAAGAGAAGAAACGATGAAAGCGATTCAGATATCCGACTACGGCGAGCGCGTCGTGGCCCGTGACATCCCGACACCGGCCATAGGCCCGCGGGAGGTCCTGGTGCGCGTCGCGGGATACGCGGCGAACCCCCTCGACCTGAAGATCGTCGCAGGCCATATGCACGACTACTTCCCGGTCGAGTTCGCGTACACCCTGGGCACCGATCTGTCGGGAACCATTGTGGCCGCCGGTGACGAGGTCAATGGATGGGCCGCCGGAAACCGTGTCATCGCGCGTCTGGACCCGAGCCGCGGTGGCGCCGCCGCCGAGTACGCGGTGGTGCCCGCAGCGCAGCTGGTCCGAGCGCCCGCCACGGTGTCGCTGCCGCTGGCCGCCGGTCTGGTGACCGCGGCGGCAACGGCGTGGCAGGCCCTGACCGAAGTGGCGAACGTCGTGCCCGGGCAGACCGTGTTGGTACACGGCGGCGCGGGCGGGATCGGCAGCTTCGCGGTGCAGTTCGCCCGCGATCTCGGCGCCCGGGTGATCGCGACGGCGTCGGGCCCCGGGCTCGGGATCACCGACAAACTCGGGGCTCATGAGGTGATCGATTACACCACAACCGATTTCACCACTGTCGCGACCGAGGTCGACGTCGTGATCGATACCATCGGCGGCGATACCGAGATCCGCTCACTGGAAGTGCTGAACCCGGGCGGCCTCCTGGTAGCAACCCCGATGCCACCCGATGTCGAGCGCGCCGCAACGCGCGGCGTCCGCGCCGAGTTCGTCTTCCACAGCTCCGACGCGGCCCGGCTGGCACGAGTAGCGGAGAAGATCGACAGCGGAACACACATCCTGCTCGACCGCATGGTCCCGCTCACCGAGGCCACTGCCGCGCTGGACTATCTTGACGCGGGAAAGGCGAAGGGCAAGGTAATCCTGGTCGCCGACAAGCTCGTCTGATATCCGGCCACGACAGGGGCATCCATCGAATCGACGCGGCGGTTCCCCCGTCGTCGGCATCGCTGCGGCCGCGCTCGATGGGGCCATTACCACCTGGTTCGCGTCTCGCCCCGACCGGATACTGATCTCATGGATCTTTCGGAGCTCGGCGCGTTTCTGAAGTCCCGGCGTGATCGGGTACGGCCCTCCGATGTCGGTCTCCCGACCGGACCGCGCCGACGCGTACCCGGTCTGCGCCGCGACGAAGTCGCCGGGCTCGCCGGGGTCTCCACCGATTACTACGTGGAATTGGAACAGGGACGCGGAGTCCAACCGTCCGAGCAGATGCTGGCGGCGCTGTCCCGGGCGCTGCGCCTGACCTCGGACGAGCGAAACCACCTGTATCACCTCGCCGGTCGCCCGCTGCCGCGGGTACACGGCGTCGCCGCGCATGTCCACCCGGGCATGCTCGATCTGCTCGATCGGCTGCCGCACACCCCGGCGCAGGTGATCACCGATCTCAGCGCGACATTGATTCAAAACCGGCTCGCACGAGCCCTGCTTGGATCTCCTCCAGCCGAGACGGGTCTCGAGGCGAGCTTCATCTATCAATGGTTCACCGATCCATTCGTCCGCGATCTCTATCACCCGGACGAGCATGCCCACCAGTCGCAGGTTTTCGTCGCCGATATGCGGGCGGTCGCGGGCCGGCGCGCAAGGGATCCCGAAGTCATCGCGCTCACCGAGAAACTATTGCGGACGAGCGCGGAATTCGCCGAGCTATGGGCCAGGCGGGACGTCGCCGTTCGCCGCGCCGACCGGAAACGGCTGATCCATCCTCTGGTCGGCGAGATAGAACTCGATTGCCTCAGTCTGCTCAGCGAGGACGGCACTCAACGCCTACTGTGGTTCACCCCCGCGCCCGGATCGCGCCCTGTCGAACAGCTCGAATTGCTGTCCGTGTTCGGTGAGCAGCAGATCGAGCCGGCGGACTAGATTCCGGTGACCGTGCACGGCGACCAGAACCCGTGGGCCCGTCGCCGATTCGGACCGGCGCTCACCGGCGAACGCTTCACACCTGCGCCATGCCGCCATCGACGAACAACCACGAAGGTGCTGATCGAGGCCGCCTATCGCAACGAACTGGCCAAACTCTGCGACGCGGCATCGCAGTTGCTCGAGACGATGCCACCGCAGCAGGCGCTGCGCGCCTGGATGGGCCGCTTCATCGATTACGCGACCGCCGAATTCGGGATGGCCGACGCGCTGCGCGCCCTCGTGGAGTCCGGCGTCGACCCTTATGTCCGCAGCAAGGAGATGATGCTCGACGCACTGGCCGCACTGGCCGCACTGCTCGACGCCGCCGCGCGGGCGGGCACCATTCGCCCCGACATCGGCGCGACCGATATGTTCGCGGCACTCACGGGCATCGCACTCGCGTCCGGCAAGCCCGGGCACCGCGAGCAGGCCGAGCGAACAATTCGCAGGCGTCGCGAGTAAGTTTCAATTCGGCTTCCAACGCGGCGATCCGCTTCTTCGCCGAGGCCAACTCGTCGGCTTCCACGCTCGGAATGCCCTCCCGGATCCGCGGAGGATCTGGCGGTGCTCTCGCCGTATCTGACCGCCCGCATCGAGCGGTTCGGTGTCTACGCTACCGACGAGACCGCCATGGCACCGGATGCCTATGACGCCCGCCGGGACATCACCCGTGGCCACCACGAGCTGACCGACGGCCCTCAAAACCCCATCGAGTACGGTCTCGGGCTACCGTTGTAGCCGCAGTCAGGAGCATCGCATGGAAGAGTCGACGGCGCCAGCGGTCGTCCGGTAAGGGGACTGGTTCGTGTTGCTTGATCCCAACCGATCAGCGGGTGAGCCGCAGGATCCGGTTCCGGAAGCGATCATGGGTGGCTGGATGATCGACGGTGACGGCAAAATGGGGCCATTCGAACCCAATCCGACTTACCTGCCTGCTGATCCGGCCAGTCCGACCGACCCCACCGACGCGGTGCTGCGGCTGATTGCCGCTGGTGACGACGTCGGCGATCAACTTGTCCCGGCCTTGCGCGATGCGGTCGTCGAGTTGGGCTGTGACGAGCAGGGCCACCTTTCGGTCGCTGCGGCGCCTGATGACGTACCTTGCGTATTGGTCGTAACTGCCGCTGCGCACAAGCGTCGGCTCGATGTTGTCGGCTGGGTCCGTGTCATCGGCAGGGATCTGCCCAGCATCGTCCCTGCTGGAACCGATATCTGGATCAACCCAGGAAGTCCCGCTCAATTCCGACTCGTCACGGCGGCGTTGTGGTAAAGCCGCCGCCCCCCGACGGCGGGAAGAAGACGCTCATCTCGTCCGCGGGGAAGCCGCCAGAATGAGGCCATGGCACGCAGCTCGGCTCGAATACCCCTGACGTGCGATGAGCAGTCCGGTTGCTGAAGCCTTCCGCCGGGTGGCCCAACGCGTAGGTGAGGCGCTTCGGAAAGCAAACCACGCTATTAGCGAACGGGATTATCGGCCTACTGTTCATGTCCTGCAAGACACCGCAACCGGCGCGGCACGCACAGACCACGACGGCGCGGCGCAGATCAGCAGAGCGTCCAACCGCCTCTGGGGACCACGGCTCCACGGTTACGATACCAACGGCGAACGTGTATCGTTCCGACCCCGCCACGTGCACAGCATTCAACTGAACGACGCCGCCGGAAACCCCATCGGCGTGTCGTTTCCGACCCAGCCGGGCGACGCCGAACTCTCGACGTCGTGGGCGAGTGCGCCGATTCGGGAAGGCGACCGGGAGTACCACAAATCGGTCCCCCCAGATATCGGGCGCTATCTCGCGGACCAACCCGCCGTCTACGACGCACACTATAGGGAGGGCGCGTTTGGTGCTCAACCAACGCCGTGGGCGCGAGACATCGAAGCCGGAAAACGACCGATCTATATTATTGCGCATGGGACCCCAGACACATTCGCCGTTACGATAGAGAAGGGCAAAGGCTCGGTAACAGAGGTTCATATCGACGGCACGACCTTCGGCAGGCTGATGGCAGCGGATCAGCACTTTCGGCGTGCAGCCGAGCTGGCCCATTCACAGAGTCCGAAAATTGTATTGGCCTGCGAGAGCGGTCACCCGAGAGGTACCGCAGCCCGTTGGATGGCAGACTATCTGCATGGGAGGGAAGGGGTCAAAGGAGATTTCTACGCTCCCACAGGTCGGAGTTACCCCTTAGTTGCTCCGAGCGGGCGATCAACCCTAGGGGTTGACCCTGTTCAGGATGGGCAAGGTTGGCGGGCTTTCTCGAAGTTTCCGGCACCGGGCGAGCCACCCATTACATGACAAGGCCGCTGACCGTAAGGTCAACATTTCGAGCTGCTCCCTTTTTCTCGGCCTGACTTCGGTCGAATTAGCTACTTGCCCCTGAAATATTCGGTTGGGAGAGGCTGCCGGACAGGTGATCGTGGGGCCGACCAGCCCCGAAACCAGGACCCTACGCCGCCGTTTTATCTACCACCTTTGAGGAACGCAGCATTGGCAGGAATTGATTAGAGGCGGAACCCATCTGCGTCGATCGGCAGTGGAATCGTCGGCATCGAGTCCTCCCCATGCGCAACGGCGAGCAGCGCGGGGAACGAGGCCAGTTTGCGCCTCGGCCGTCCCTGAACCGCGCCGAGGTCGCGCTCGGTCCGATCGATCGCCCGCCACTCGTGCACACCGACGGCGGTGGGCTGGCGCTGCCGGACCAGTGTGTCGAGGTCCTGCGGGGTGGTTGCCGGGGCGGGAAGCAATCCTGCGGAATGGTCGGCGAGGAGTGCGGCGACAGTGTCCAGTGCGCATTTCTTGTTGGCGCCGATGCCTCCGGACGGGCCCCGCTTGATCCATCCCGCCGTGTAAACGCCGGGGATGGGTTCGCCGGTCCCGGCGAGGACTCGGCCAAAGTCGTTGGGCAGCACACCGCGGTCATGGTCGAAGGGCAGGCCGGGCAGCGCAGCGCCGCGGTAGCCCACCGCCCGGAGTACCAGGCCCGCCTCGATGGTCTCTTCGATTCCGGTCGGGACAGCGCGGACGTCGCCGCCGGGGCCGTGTTCGAGCCGATTGCGAGCCACACGCACTCCGGTGACCCGTTGATCGCCCATGATCTCCAGCGGAGAACACAAGTAGCGCAGGACAATACGGCGCGACGCGCCGCGGTGGCGTGTGGTGAGTTCCGCGGCAGCCTGCGCTTTGGCCAGCCCGATCGGGTCCGATCGAAGTGCGGCGAGCTGGTCGGGATCCAACCTGGCCTCGTCGGACAAGGCGAGGACATCGGCGCTGTCGAGATCGGTCAGGGCGAGCAGCTCGGGAGTGGTGTACGCGGCCTGCGCGGGGCCGCGCCGGCCGAGCACCACGACTTCCTCGATCGCGCCGGCGGCCAGGGCGGCCAGCGCGTGGTCGGCCATATCGGTGGCGGCGAGCTCCGCGGGATCGGCGACCAGGAGGCGGGCGATGTCGAGGGCGACGTTGCCGTTGCCGACGACGACCGCACGGCGACAGGAGAGATCGAACGTTCGGTCGATGAAGTCCGGGTGGCCGTTGTACCAGTTCACGAACTCGGTTGCCGACGCGCTGCCCGGCAGGTCCTCGCCGGGAATCCCCAGGCGGCGGTCACCGGAGGCCCCATAGGCGTAGACGACGGCGTGGTGTGCTGCGGCCAGCTCGTCGTGGGTGATGTGGGTACCGACCTCGACGTTGAGGTGGAAGCGGAAGCGGCCATTGGCGGCGGCGCGCTCGAATACCTCGGTGACGGATTTGGTGGACGGGTGGTCGGGGGCCACCCCGCCTCGCACCAGACCCCACGGTGTGGGCAGCCGGTCGAACATCGTGACTGTCACGCCCGGATGCTCGAGCAGCTCGAGTGCGGCATACGCGCCCGCTGGCCCGGAGCCCACCACCGCGACTCGAAGCTCCTCGATCTCGGCCCGCGCAGCGGGCGGCGAGGCGTCGGGGATGCCGGGCGGCAGCGGGTTTCGCTGGTAATAAGCCTCCGCCAGGTCCAAGAATCGGCCTGCGACGGGCGCGGTGTCGCGGGTGATCGCCCCGACCGGGCACTCGGCGACGCAGGCGCCGCAGTCGATGCAGCTGGCGGGGTCGATGTAGAGGGCTTCGGCGGAGGCGAAGCCCGGTTCGTCGGGGGTGGGATGGATGCAGCCGACCGGGCACACCGGCACACAGGAGGCGTCGTTGCAGCACGGCTGGGTGATGACGTGGGGCATGGCGTTCCTTGCTAGCGGGAGTCGGGGAGCGGTTCCACGGTGACCGGGATTCCGTTGAGGGCGGCGTTTCCGCTGACGGTGTCCAGGAACAGCGGGTCGGTGACATCGTTGGCGCTCGCGCCCGCGACGCGGGAGGCCACGGACAGCCGACTTTCCGCCGCCGCGTGCCCGTACCCGTGCGGCAGGCTGACCGTGCCCGCCATGATGTCGGTGGTCTGCCTGACGTCCACCCGCACGGCGCCGGTGCGCGAGCGCAGCACGGCGGGCCCGTCGGCCAGTCCGAGGCGGGCCGCGTCGGCAGGATGCATGAGCAGATGGTGTCGCTGCGGACCGGCGACGAGGCGGGCGTAGTTGTGCATCCAGGAATTGTTGGAGCGCAGGTGCCGTCGGCCGATCAACAGCAGCGACCCTGGATCCGCCGGAGCCGTACACAGGTCGGAGCGCAGGGTGTCGAGGGCGTCCGCGATCTCCGGTGGCACGAGGTGTAGTCGGCGGTCAGGAGTGCGCAGGCGATGCTCGCCGCCTGGCCGCAGCGGGCCCAGGTCCAGCCCGGCCGGGTGAGCGAGCAGTCGCCGCACGCTCAGTTTGTAGCGACCTGTGCGCAGGAGCAGGTCCACCAGCCGGCGCGGCGGTGTCCGCAGCCGAATCTCGGTGGCCAGGGCGGGCCTACTGAGGCGACGGCGCAATACCTGCATCCGGCCGCCTCCGAGGTGGCGTTGGTAGGCCGAGCCGAGGTCGCGGAAGATCTCCCAGTCGTGCCGCGCGCCGCGCGGCTTGGGCAGCACCGCGGGCGAGTATTTCGCGGTATTGCGGACGGCGAAGGACCGGAAGACCAAGTCGTAGTGGTCTCGTTCCAGCGCGCTGGTCGGCGGCAGGATGACGTCCGCGTGGCGAGTGGTCTCGTTGAGGTAGAAGTCCACGGCCACCATGAAGTCGAGGCCGCCGAGCGCGGTGCCGAGTGCGGCTCCGGCAGGAGTGGACAGCACCGGGTTTCCCGCGATCGTCAACAGCGCCCGCACCTGCCCCTGGCCCGGCGTCGTGATCTCCTCGGCAAGGGCGGCGACCGGAAACTCCCCGGCGAAGGAAGGAAGCCCGCGCACACGGCTGCGGCGTCGGCCGAAATGGCCCGGGCTCAGCAGCCGTGTCATGTCGATGGCCGGGTCGGTGAACAGCGTCCCGCCCTCGCGGCCCAGGTTGCCGGTGATGATATTGAGCACCTGGATGGCCCACTGGCACACAGTGCCGTGACGCTGGGTCGACACGCCGAACCTGCCGTAGCAGGCGGCGGGGCCCGCGTCGGCGAAGGAGTGGGCGAGGCGGGTGATCGTGGCGGCGGGCACGCCGCTGAAACGGCCAGCGGCTTCCGGCGTGAACTCGGCGACCGCGTCTCGGAGCGCGTCCGCACCCGTGATGTATTCGGGCAGGCGCGGTGCCCGGTCTCGCAAGACGACGTGCACCATGGCCAACAGCACCGCGGCGTCCGTGCCGGGCCGGATGAACACGTGCTCATCGGCGTCCGCGGCCGTCTCCGTGCGGCGCGGGTCGATGACGGTGACCCGCCCGCCGCGCTCGCGGATCTCCCGCAGCCGCCGCGCCATATCCGGCGCGGTCATCAGGCTTCCGTTCGACGCACGCGGGTTGGCACCGAACATGAGCAGGTGCTGTGTCCGGTCCAGATCCGGCTCCGGCAGCAGGAACTGGTGCCCGTACAGCAGTGCCGAAACGACCTGGTGCGGCAACTGGTCGACCGAGGATGCCGAGAAGTGGTTGTGGGTTCGCAGCAATGAGGCGAAGGCGGACCCGTGGGTCATCGTGCCGAGGCTGTGGACCGAGGGGTTGCCCAGGTAGACCGCCACCGCATTCGCGCCGTGCCGCCGACGGGCCTGAGCGAGTCCGCGGGCCGCCGCACTGATCGCCTCGGACCAGTCCACCTCCACCCATTCTCCGTCGATCTTGCGCAGCGGCCGCCGTAGCCGGTCCGGGTCGCTGTGCACGTCGGTCATCGCTACGGACTTGGGGCACACGTGGCCGCGGGATAGGGGGTCGTCGCGGTCGCCGCGCACACCGACGGCCCTCCCGCCCTCGATGGTGATCTCGATCCCGCAAATTGCCTCGCACAAGTTGCAAGCGGCCTTCGCCGTGGCGCCGCCCCCGGAGCCGCGTATGGCCCGCCCCGCCTTGGTCAACGCATCGACGGCTGCCCCGGTCGCGCTCATGGTGTAGTCGCCTCCGCAAGAGATCCGCTGGAACATGAATATGACGTCATGTTATTTTTTTCGTGTCTACCATGGATGCCGTGCCCGACGCCAGCCCCCTCCGCCGCGAACCGGTCCAGCAGCGCAGCCGCGAGCGCGTCCAGCGGATCTTGGACGCCGCCGTGGAGATCATCACGACCGAGGGAACCGACGCGGCGACGGTCCGTTCCGTGGCGGAACGTGCTGGTGTCCCGGCCGCGACGGTGTACCAGTTCTTCACCAACCGCGACGCCATCTTCGAGCAGTTGCTCGCCCGCGAACTCACGCGCCTGGATAGCGAACTGGAGGAGTCCCTCGCCACCGCCCGGCCACACCCGGACATCGCGGCCGCCGTCGAGGCGTTCATCGCCTTTCACGGCCGCCACTACCTGTCCCACCCGGACTTCGTCGCGCTCTACTACGCCTCCCGGCACAACGAGGCTCTCCGCGACGACATCAGAAAACACCTCGGCAGGCTCACCGACCTGCTCCACCGCCACCTGCTTGCCACCGGCCTGCTCGCGCCCGGCACCAGCCGACGCGTCGTCGAAGTGGCCGTGGAGCTGGGTGACCACGTCTTCGAGCTGGCCCACCAGCGCGGCGACGAGAGTGACGCGCTGACCGACGAGGGTCGGATCGCCATCACTCGCTACTTGCAGGTCTACGCGGCCGCCCGCCACCACGACGAGCCGATCGGGCTCCGTGAGCAGGTGGTCCGTGCCGAGCCGATGGCTTCGGCTGTTTCACAGAGCGCGCAGGCGTCGTAGCGGCGCGCATGCACCGTATGCGTGCCAGCACTATTCCCCCTGCGCAGCGGCTGGAGTCGCGGGTTGACAGGCGTAGGAGATGCGGTAGCCCCACCTGAACCGAGGACGATCATCGGCCCAAGTAGGTCATGTGGGATTCTCCTGGGCGTTGGGGCTGCGAGCCACCGCAGGCGGTGAGGCTGGTTGTGGCCTCCCGCGGCGGGAGGCGGGCGCACGTCCGAGCGGATGCGCGCCTGCTGACTCAGCGAGCGGTCGCCAGCCATGCGCGCGGTGAGCATCCCACTCTTTGCGTGAAAGTCCGCGAGAACGCCGGAGGGGGGCGTACCCGAGTTCCGTGGCGGTGCGGGCAACTGAGGCGCCGGCACTGTGGTGGGGCGCGACCACGTCGGAGCTGGCCGATGAATCCGTCAGGCCCGGTGCTTCGTGGCTCCACGGCCCGCTTCGCCTTCCCAGCCGGGATAGAAGCGACTCATGAACGCCGCGGCGATGGCAGCCGGGGCGTCCAGTCCGGCGAGCACGCGCAGCGCGTAACTCGCGCTGATGCCGAATTCGCCTCGGGGGTTGTGCGCGCGCTCCTTCTGACTCAAACCGGTCAGGCCGACACCTGCTCGTCCGGCCAGCTCCGCGCGTGAGAGTCCCCTACTCGTGCGGGCGGCGATGATCCAGTCCTTGGGATGGCGGAACCGGTCGGACCGGGGATCGGGAAATTCGCCGTCTTCGTCCGGGAAATACTCCCGGAGAAGTGACTCGGCCACCTCGCCGGGAGCGTCCAAGCCTTCCAGCAGACGCACCGCCATCTCCCTGGTGATCGCCACGCCGCGCTCCAATGAACCGATGTATGTCGCCGAATTCGCCACGCCCATGCGAGCGGCTAATTGGGATTGGGTCAGTCCGCGAGCCAGCCGAGCAGCCTTCAACCACCGCCGGAACGGCTCGGTGCCGTTCGGTGTCGGCCACGCTGCGACTGGAGCGGCCCGGTCAAGGGGATCGGTGGCGACCGCCTCGGTCAGGTCGCCGACACCATCATGGGCGTCACCGTCCGAGAGCCGCGACCATGGCGTCGTCCGCGGTGACTCCCCCGATGCAGGCCTACGAGAAGACTCGCCCGGTTCGGGTGGTCTGCTCCCGATGAATCCGCCCGGCTCGGTCGTGCCCTCCTCCGGGGCGGAATCGCCGTGTGACATCGGTGGAGTCGGCGGCTGATCCGGTTCGGTCTTCGTCTTGCTCCACGGCGTCGGCCGGTTCTGCTCGCTCGTGGTGACGTCCGCGGGTTCACGATGATCGAACGCACCGCGCAACCGGGCGATCGCGTCGGCGAGAACGTCTGCCGCGGCAGCGACAGGCAACCCCAGCCCCTCTGCGGTGCGAGCCAAGGACATGCCCTCGACCAGGTGAAGCATGACCAGCCGCTCCGCGATGGCCGGGTCGGCCAGGTCGGCCAGCGCGGAGCGGACCGTCATCGCGAAGTCGGTGTCGGGGAACCCCGCCGGAACCCGATCGGCCACCTCCCGGCGCGGCGACCTGTGGCCACCGCTGATCGGCGCGTCCAGCCGCAGCGTGGGCCGAGCCAGGATCTCCCGCGCTAACGCGACCTCGGCCGGCTTCACTCCCGCTCCCCGCGCGATCTCGGTGTCCTCGAGCGCCGCACCCGCGGCGACCATCCTGTGGATCTGCGCTTCCACCGTGCTCACGAGTTTCCGCGTGCGGTTGTCGAGATCGGGGAATCGCAGCGCGAGACGATACCGGAACACCGCGCCGCGGCAACTGGCCCACGCATGAGCCGCGAACGACGCGGACGGAACGTGGTTGCTGATCGCGCTCAGCATTCCGACCCAGGCGGCCTGTTCCACCTCGTCACGGATGTCCGGAGCTTCGCGACGCGCCACCGCCTTCGGCACCCACGCGAATCTCTCGAGAATCTTGTCTTGGGCCGCTCTCTCTTCCGGCGAACCCACCCGAGTCACGACATACTGTCTGAACAGTTCTTCTTCGTCTCGATAGCCGGATCGCTCGTATCGATCCGCATAGAATCGCTCGACGATCTCCAACAACAACTCGCCGCCGACGCCCTGTGCTCGACACAGTTGCCGCAATTTTCTCAGCCGCGGCAGATAGCGATTGTTCTCGATACTGGAAAGAGTGCTGCGCGGCATCCGCGCTCGGCGCGCGAGTTCGGTCGCCGAAATTCCTTCGTCGTGACGTAGCGCCGCGAACCAACGCCCCAGCGATTCGTGTGCGGCGGGATCGACATCGGCGGTGATATCCGAGTAGAAGTCCCGCACCGCCTGGATCAGCAAGCCGCCCGAGACGCCCAGCGCTCGGCAGATCCGCCGGAACGTGCCGAACAGCGGGCGTCGGTTCTCGGTCTCGACCTGTGCCAGGTACGTCGTGGACAGGCCGGACACCCGGGCGAGTTCGGCGCGGCTCATGTCCCGGTCGTTACGCAGCGCTGTGATCCAGCCGCCGAGGTCGTGTGCCGCCGGTTCCAGGTGGAGATCGATGTGTGGATAGAAGTGCCGGGTCGCCACCCGCAGCAATTCGTCATCGACCTCCAAGACCTCGCAGATTCGCCGGAAGACCGCGAATCTCGGCACGTAGTTTCCGCTTTCGATATTGCCGAGATGACCCCAGCCGGGCCCGATCGCGTCCGCGAGATCGATCCTGGTCATATCCCGGTCGTGACGCAGCGCCACGATCCAGCTGCCGGGTGACGCGGGATCGTGGGCCGTCGGGCCGAGATCGAGCACGAGATCCGGATAGAAATGGTGCGTGGCCGTGCGCAGCAGTCCCGGCGCGACTTCCAGTGCCCGGCAGAGCCGCCGGAAGATGATCGAGCTCGGAGTGTATTCGCCGCCCTCGATTCCGGCGAGGTAGCCCGCCGATGTGCCCGCGGTCCGTGCCACCTCGGCCTGGGTCGAACCGTTGACGTGCCGCAGCGCCATGATCCAGTTACCGGGTGCGGCGGGACCGTGCGCTGTCGGGTCGAGATCGAGCACGAGATCCGGATAGAGGCTCCGCGTGGCCTGCGCCAGCGCCTGCTGTTCCACGCCCAATGCGCGAGCAATCCGGAAGAACATGTTCGGTGGCGGGCGGTCCCCGTTCTCGATCTCCCCGATCCGCGTCGGCGTCACTCCGACCGCGCGCGCGAGGTCGGCCTTGGTCATGCCCCGGTTGTTGCGATGCGCAGCAACCCAGCCACCCGGCGAATCATGGGCGGCAGCATCGGTTTCGAGTTCGACGTCCGGGTAGAACCGCCGAGTGGCCTCGGTCAGTTCCGCACCCTCGACTCCCAGCACGCGGCAGACCTGCTGGAAGGTGCCGAGGGATGTCCGTCGCCCGTTCTCGATATTGGACAGTGCGGCATTGGTCAGACCTGCCGCTTGCGCAACCTCCTTCTGTTTCCTGCCCTGTTCGAGCCGCAACGCCTTGAGCCACGCGCCCCGCGAGGCGTCCACCGACGGGTCGGACTGTTCCCCGGGCCGACTTCCGATGAAGCCGGACAGGCGGTCCCCCGCCGCCCTTCGTGCGTCCGGGCGACCCGCCGCGTCCGATTCGCCGGTCCTGCGCAGACCTCGATCGAGGGCTGCGGCGAACCACTCGACGAAGTCCGCCTGCCGCCTCGACATGGCCTGCAGATCGATGTCGTGCGGCAGGCGGATCGGCCGGTCGAAGGCGAAGGCGAACACTGTCGCCGCGAACGTCCGAATCGTCGCGTCGCTGCCCCGCGTCATCAGCGGCGCCTGGAACAGCAGGTAGACCGCGTTCGCTAAACGCCGCAGCACATCGGCAGACGGTTCCGGCGACCGCTGGTCGACAGCCGCGGCCAGTTCGGCCAGGGCGGCGTCGAAGATCCTCCGCTGGTCGGCGGCCCGCGCCGTCTCGAGCACGAACCGGCCACGCTCGAGCGCGCACAAGACATTCCCGTCGACGCGCTCGCCACCGGGCAGTTCCACGACGTTCTGCAACACCGTGTTACCCGGCGCCTCCACGTCCATCCGGCTTCGGACGAGACGTCCGATCGCGAGCGTGGTCCAGAACGCCGGCGTCCCGACGCCCCCGTGCCACTTGCCGGTTCGTGGATCGCGGCGAACCCCGGCCCGCAGACCGGGCAGGTGCCCGACCATGTCCAGATTGGGCGCGTCGTCGCCCAGTCTGGTGCGGAAGTAGTCGGGATGGCTTTCCCCGTGCTCCCCCACCAGTCTCGGGTCACGCTCGACGGCCCAGACCTGCCGCAGGTAGCGCTGGTTCGATATCCAGAAGTACAGCTCCGCCAGTGCCCTGCGGCCCCCGGCCGGCGTCACGACCGAATCCCACCGGCTGACGAGCTTTCCCAATCCGCGATTGGCCACATACGCCTGCCACAGCGAGAACATGCGCAAGGCCGCGTTCCTGCCGGGATCGTTGCTCTTCATCCGTAACCCCGGCACCGGGAAATGCTCGCCACGAAGCGGCCCTCGCCCGGCCCGCACCTCGTCGTCGAGGACACGCGCATCGCTCCCGAACGCCCGATCCGGCGGCTCGGGGGTGGGCTTCGACGGCCTGCTGCCGATGAATCCGAGGTTGCCCGTGCCCGGCCGGTTCCCGGGTCGATTTACCCGCGCGGGGTGATCGACTACGAGGCCGGGGGTGATCTGCGGTGGCCGACCGGTGGTGACGTACTCGTGGATCACCCACTGCGGCGTGCCGACCGCCGCGCCGTGAATGTCCGTCTCGGCGAATCCGACGGCAAGGGCCTCGTATTCTCGCAGTGTCGCTTTGGTCTCGTCGACGAAGGCGTACACCGGCAGCCGCGCGAGCCAGGTCTGCTCCGGTTCGCGGATCAGGCCGAGTTCGTGCAGCCGGGACCAGCTGTCCTCCAGCACTTGCCGCAGGCTGCCCGACAGCAGCTCCGTGGCATCGATCGCGTGGACGAATTCATGGATCGCCTCGTGGTGGAACGGCCGGTGACCGACCGGATTGAAACCGCGCTGTCGCAGCTCGATACCGCGTTCGACAGTCCATTCCGGCCTGCTCGCATTGCGCAAGCTGAACTGTATTGCCACGGTTCGAAACGTCGACTCGGAGTCGCGCTGGGCGAAGGACGCGGCTCCGGCGTTCTCGTTGCCCAAGTGATAGATCCACAGGCCTCTGATGTTGGTACGGCCCGGAAATCTGGTGAACATCTCGGCCAGCGCGCCGAGAATCTCCTCGATGACGTGGGCAGGAACATCCGGATGTTCGAACCCGGCGATCGTGATGTGCGGGTAGTCGAGGGCGAACGCCTCGACCAGCCGCGCCTTGGCCTGCGCTTGGACGTCCAGCCCGGCACTCCGCAATACCTCGCCCGGCGTGCGCACGGCGTGCCACTCGATCTCCGCCAGCGCATCCATGTACCGGCCGTGGATGTGAAGCAGCGCGGGCTTGTACTGGTTGGGTATCGGGAGATCCGAGATCCACGATTGCAGGTACGCCACCTGTTCCCGAATGCCCGAGAGCTCCGACCTCGGCATGCCGTGGTGCTGCCACACCTCGCGCCCGTCGATTTCCCGCACGAACTTCGCGGCGAATGCACCGGTCGGCGTCGCGTTGATCGCGGAAGGGGCGCGACCACCTCTCACCTCGTTGTCCGGACCCACACTCCAGTCTCGCGCGGCACGGTTCGTCCTGGTCACCGCATCGAAGAGGCCGAGTCGCTCGGCCGAGCCCGAGTCGAGGATCTCGCGGTCCGGTGCGCGCAGGCTGTCGCCCGCCCGCCCGGGAACGATCTCCCGATAGACGGTGTCGTCCTCCAGAATCAGGCAGGTACGCGCCACCGGCGCGTCCATGATGGCGGCGACCTTCCGTTGCAGTACCTGCTCGACAGCGACGACGGGATCGGCATAGGTCTCCGCGAACACTCGGGTGCCGTTGCCGAAGGTCACCGACTCGACCCGTACTCCCGGCGCATCGGCTACCAGCGAACGTTCCGCTGTTCCGGACTCCCTGCCTGCGAGCACCAGGTCCTGGAACTCGGGACCTGCGGACGCGCCGTCGCTGGACGGATCCTCTTCCCGTGGGCGGCTGCCGATATAGCCGTCGAGCCGGTTCGCTCCGGTGGACCGGTGTCCGAGAGCCTCATTGTCAGCGGCTGGTGTCCCGCCGCTGTCGGGGAGGAGAGATCCGACCGCAGCGGTCACCGTCGCCGCGAATGCGGGCAGGGTCGCGATCCGCTCGGACTCGCCGCCGGCGGACCGTCGGCTTCCCGTGCGGCCGGAGAGGATCCGATCGGTGACGATCCCCGAGACGGCGGAGGCGAGGAGCCGGGCGGTGCTGGCGTCGATCTCCTCGACCATCTCGCCGAAGTGCGTGGCCAGCATCGCCCGGTGCCGGTCGTGTGGCCCGTGTGCTCCGGGGCCGGGTGCGAGCAGGTTCAGGTGCAGCACGCGGGCCTCGTCCGGATGCGCTGTGAGGGCGGTGAGGTAGGCGTTGATGGCGGCCCGTAGCCGTGACAGCGGGTCGTCGGCCGCGACGTCCGGCATGGCGGCACGGGTGGCGGTCCGCACGCGTTCGACGGCTGCCGCGCACGCGGCCTCGAAACCGGTTCGCTTGTCGGGGAACAACGCCCGGTATGCGCTGGGTGACACGTCAGCGCGCCGCTGGACGGTCTCCGGAGACATCTCCTTGTAACCCCGTTCGGCCGTGACAGCGATCAGTTGCGTCAGGATCCGTTCCCGCTCGTCGGGTTCCGCCTGTGGCGCCGAGCGGGTGGGCTGTTCCCGAGACGGCTTCGCGGACTGGGCCGGGACGCCGGCTGCCGAGTCCACGGCCGGGGTCGGCGTGCCGTTGCGAAGCAGATCGACGAGATTTCGGCGGACGGCGGGCACGGCGGTGGCATCGCCGGTCACGGCCCAGTCGGCGAGGATGCCGTAGATCGCTGCCGCCGAGGCGCGGCGCTCCCGCGTCGGCGTGACCGACTCCTCGAACACGGTCGCGAGCGTGGCGGCGATCTCTTCGATCACGCCCACCACGAGTTCGGCGCGCGCTGCCGGGGCGGCGGCGAATCCCTCGACCAGCAGTAGGCGGGCCGTGGCCGGACGTGCGGCAACGGCGTTCACATACGCGTTCACCGCGGTGGTGACACGGGCGGCGCGGTTCGACGACGGCGCGCCGCCCACCTCGTCGACGACCAGTTGATGCAGATTGCGCCGGGCCTGCCGATGCGCGTCGGCCAAGGCGCTGGAGGTGGTCGGGAAGTGATCGTGGAAGTCGTCCCGAGGGATCCGCGCGCGTCGGCAGACGTCATCGATCGTGGTTGCGCCGAATCCCTGCACCGCCACCGTCGCCACGAACGCCCGCAGCAGGTCGGCGCGTGAACCGTGGTTGCGCGCAGCGGTGGTCGCGGACGGATCGAAAAGCCACTCGTCCACGCGCGCCGCGGCGAGCCGGATGGGCAGCGGGTCCCGCGACGGCGCAAACTTCACAACCGTGTAGCCCATGACGGCCCGCCGTACCGCGGGATCGGTTTCCATCGCGTCGGCCACGTCGAGAATCAGTTCGTAGTCGGTTCCTTCGCCGCGCACCACCACATGCCCGTTTTCGAGCGTCACCTGGGCGCGAGAGGGGCGGATGTCCCGGCGAGGGTGTGGATCGGTGTTCAGGGCGGCATGCACGAGCATCTTCGCGCTGCGCTTGCGGGTGAACGGCTTCAGCAGTCGTTGCAGCCGGCCTGCGGCAGCCCAGGCGGCAGGCACATCGTCGAGTACCGAGCCGAGTGCAGCGGCCCAGGTCTCGATCTCCGGCGCGGCATCGAGATGCTGCTCGACGATGTTGAACCGTTCCGCCTGCTCGCGGTACTCGTCCAACTCGGTGAGAAACCTGCCCACGCCGCTGGACGACGGCACTACGACCGGTACACCCTGTTCGATCGCCTCGGCGGCGACCAAGCCGAATCCCTCGGCACGCGAGGGCATCACCACGACCGTCGCGGACCGGATATCCGCCTGCAGCGTGGCTCGATCCGAAGTCCGCGGAGCCACCTCGACCGCGTCCGGGTCGCCGACCAGCCCGACCAACTCGGCGCGGGCCGACTCGACGCCGCGTCTCGGATAGCCGCGCAGGACCAGCCGCACGTCACGCCCGCCGGCCCGCAGCCGCCGCACCACGCGAGCGATCTCCGCAACGCCCTTCAACGGGTCGTCCGCACGGCCGAACAACAGAATCCGGGCCGGCGCACCCGGCGCGGGGACCGGCGGCTGTTCGGCCGGCACCAAACCAGGCTGCAGTTCGTGCACCGAGCCGTGCCCCGCCATGACCGCCGACGACAGCGCGTCGGCAGCGAGCACCGGTCCCAGCCCCGCAACCAGATGCGCCCGCCGCGCCAAATAGACATCGGCCGCGACCTTGGCTCGGCCCCGTTCCGGGTTGTTGCCGAGGGTGTGAAACAGCATCGGCGTCAGATGGTTGACGCGAACGAGTTTCGCTGCGGGGTACCGCTCCTCGGCAGCCAGCGCAGCGGCTAGACCGTCGCCCGCATCATGCACGATCACCAGATCCATCAATTCCGGCAGTTCGTCCCAGTTGGACAGCATCCGCTCACGCGTGACCGCCAACGACCCGCTTTCGCGGGGGCCGATCACCTGCACACCGGGGATCCGGGGAGCGCGCCCCACCTCTGCTGTCCGAACCGTCACCGCATGCCCGGCCTCCGCCAATGCCTGGCACAGCGACACGGTCAACGTGGCCATGCCGGTTCCGCCCAACCCCCACTGGGCGCAGCACACCAGAATCCGCTGTCTGGCGAAGTCGAGCCGGAGACGATGCCAGACTTGGCCCTGAGGCAAGGGATCGGCGGTCTCGATGTCGATGCGGCAGTCCACATCGGACAGCTCGCTACGCAGTTGCTCCGACGTCATGCCAGGATCGGTATCGGTGGCGTCCGGCCGGGTGTAGTCGAGTTGAGCGACCAACCGCGGCCGGCCGTCGGTGTCCCGCGCGGAAGTCACGACGATCACAGGAGCATTCCCTGTCCGGGCGCGGGCGATCTCCGTGATCCGCGGTATCGCCTCGATCACGTCCTCCGACATCCCCGACAAGTCCGGTTCGGGCAGTCGAGCCGCGACGGCGGTGGCCAGGAGCGCGGGATCCCCCGTGTGAGCGCCGGGCTCGACGACCACCTGCCAACGAAAACCGCTGTATTTCACCCGCATATCGGCCGCATGCGTGCGGGCGTCGCGGTAGGCGTCCATCGGCGTGTAGATCGAGTCGCCGGCCAAGCGGTCGGCGATCTCCCGCAGCTTCGCGGCGTGCTCACGACGCAGGTCCCGGTTCCCCAGCAGCCACCCGTCAGGAGGACGGTATCCGCTGTCGGGATGTACGAAGCCTGCACTGCCGCGGAGACGGTTGATCAGGGCTTGACGAATGGTGAGGTGAGAATGTTCGGGCATCAGGCGCCCGAACCGGTCCGCGAGCCGTAGCGCCTCGTTGACGGCATTCACCCGAACGCCCCATTCGGACAGGACTCGCCCGAAAACACGTGCCGGATCGAAGCGGCGCGACATGAGGTCCTCGAGCGCCAATTCGATGCTCTGCACGACCGCGTCGGGTTCCGACAACGTCTGCAGGTCCGCGGCGGCAACCCACCGGGCAACTCGCGTCGCCGTGTGGAATTCGCCGCCGGTCATCTCTCCCCAGCGCTGCCGCATCTCCTCGACCGCCGCCGGTAGGGCGATCATCTGGATTCCGGTCCGCTCATCGAATCCGGTGCCGTTCACGGCGAATCCGAGCAATCGGGCGGTACTGGCGTCACAGCCGTGGGACAAGGCTCGGTCATGGAGCAATTGAGCCGAGCGCAACTCGTCGTAGCCCTCGGGGTTGTCGCCGCGCCGCCCCCCGCCGTAGACGAGATCGCTCCATGCGTCGGCGGCTATCGCCAAGATGATTTCGCGCAGCTCGGCGCCGTGGAGGACGCCGTTGTCCACGATGTGGCGCAGGTCCTCGGCTACGCTCATGCCGTTGTGGTACAGCGCGGCCACGCCGAACTCGCGCAGTTCGAAGGCGTCGTCGTGGAGATGGTTGGCGCGACCGATGTCGGGATGGCCGTACAGCGTCCGATTGGCGAAAAGCCCCTCGGCGGCCAGCCGTATCCCGCGCCGGATCTCCGGATCGGCGAGCTGTTCGGGCGACACCCGCGCCCGCAAGATCTCGGTCACCTCCTCGATCTCGCGCGCGATCACCTCGGCGGGCAACGGCACACACGCCGGACTCAGCAGATGATCCTTGATCCAGTCGGCCGAGGCCGAGTCCTGCGTCTCCTGCGTCCAGGCATAGACGTCGGCCAATAGAGCGACCCGCGGTCCGCCCCCGGCGGGTTGCCACGACCGGTCGGCCAAGTCCTCGTGTGACACGATGCCGGTTTCGACACCGGGCCAACCCACCGAGACCCGGAACCGGCCGCGCGCCAACACCGAGCGCTGTTCGTCGTCCTGCGCCCAATCTTCGGCCTCGCACCGCCGGTACAGCCACTCCGGAACCGATAGTTCGATGACATCTCGGCCACCCGTCGAGTCCGAACCCATCACTCGCGCCGCAGCCGCACGTCCCACTACGACGCCGTGCTCGGCCAGCGCCCTGCCGAGTTCGCCGACATCGATCGGCCTGGCCGATTCCGGCGTACCCGCAGCCGGATCCCGTTCGGCATCATCCTCGGGACCGGACGATGGCCTGCGGCCGATCAGACCGCCGGGGCGACGCGGTCCGGAGCGCTGTTCACGCTCGTCGGTACCAGCGCGGTCCTCCGGGTCCGACAGCGGTCGGCTGCCGACGGGAACGCGGTGTCGACTCGGCCGCGACCCGGTCTCGGGTCCCCGCTGGGCATCGGGGGTGAGAGTGGCCGCGCGGACGCTGTCCGGAGGCTGATCGTCACGTGGTGCGCGATGGCCTGCCAGCGCGAACTGGTCCCGTCGAAACGGTGGAGCGCGACTCGACCACAGTGATGGCGGGGACAGACCGGGGCTGCGGGCGGAGACGACCGGACGCTGTGTCGTGGACAGGCGGGCGAGAGGTTCGCCCGCACTGTCGAATTCGATCGCGAGAACGTCCCGGTCCTCCTCGCCGAGCTGGTCGATGAACGGCTGCTGTTCGCGCTGCCACTGCTGGAATGGGACGGCTTTGTTCAGCAGTGCGCGGGATCCGGCCAGATCGGCGGGGGTGATCGGAGCCTCTCCGGGGGCGGCCGCGATGTCCAGGACGACCAGGTTCGGGGCATCCGCTCGGTCACTATCGTTGACCAGCAGCACCAGGTGACGCTCGACTTCTCCTTTGTTCATCCACTTGTAGACCAGCGCCTGGCTACCCCCGGGCCGGTCTTTCAACGATGCCGCGGCCTTGTCCAGCGAACCGAAAGCCCGAAAGGCGCCGCCGAAGGCCCGTTCGATGTCTTGCTCGTTGTGACCCCGCAGTGGCATGTCGTCGGGCATGCGGTAGGCCTGTTCGTTCTCGGGGTACAGCACCCGCATCATCGTCACACCATTGTTGACGCAGCTCTTCGGACTGCGCTGGTGGACAGCGACAACGAGGTCGAGCAGGGCGCTGACGGCCAAGTAGGTGGAGGCGGCGTGAACGAGGCTTTCGTTGGCCGGGTCGGCGTTGGTTTCGCCGGGGGCGAGCAGGCGGGCGACTGCGTCGGCGATTCCGTCACGTGCGGTGGCGGCGTTCACCTCGGCGGCGTCGATCTCGAGCAGGCCCGCCAGTTCCTTGCGGGCCGTCTCGACGGCGGCGCCGACCTGGCGCACACCCTCCGCACCGGCGACCTGGGCCGGGTCCCAGCCGAGTTCGGCGGCCAGCCGATTGCGTTGCGGCGTCAGATGATTCAGCGCCTGCTCGTCGGTGAAGGCGTTCGACCGCAGCACTGCCGCGGGCGGGGCGTGGTCGAGGTGCTGGTTCAGTGCTTCCACGGCAGCGGAGGAGACGCCCGCTCGTTCCAGCAGTCGGCTCAACGGGTCGTCGTCACCGTCGGTGTCGAACACGGCCGCGGCCGCCTGGGTCGGCGCGGGGATTCCCAGCCACCCCGCCAGCCGCGCGAACCGGTCCCCCCGCAGGTGCGGTTGGATGGTGTCAGGCGTGGCGTGCACGGCCTGCATCGCCGCACGGTCCATATCCATCCTGGCCTGCCCGAGACCCGTCGCGTTGTGGACCGTCTCCGTCTCGGTGTGGAGGAGGCGTGGAGCGATGGCGGTCCGGGGTGAGACCGCCGACATCGCAGCGGAAACGTCTGCGGTAGGGAGCGCGTGGGCCTGGTGCGCGCGGCGCATCGCACGCTGCAGGTACGCGCGGTCGGCCGCGTCGTTCTGCAGGGGAGATGTCAGGCTGCGCATCTCCCGCTCGGCCGCGAGCACGTCGGCGGCGGTCGCCGCGATCTTCGTCCGTGCCGCCCGCAGGGCCTCCCCCGGTCGTGCCGGATTCGTGTCACCCGCGTGACGAGCGACTTCGGCGTATCGCGCTGTGGCCTCGGCGTGCTCGGCCACCGCGGTCCGATAGTGGGTGACCGCGACCTGCACACCGTGCTGCCGCGCTTCGCTGTAGAGGCGGTCGGACGCGGCTACGTTGAAACAGAAGCGACCGTTGCGACCGTTGCGGCCCGCGCGGGCCGACCACTGATGATCCTCGTCCGGATTGGTCGGCGAACGCCCCAGCATGTGCGCGTGCACCCCGCCCAGCCGATCGACCTCGTCGCTGATCGACACGTCGAAACCCCGGCCGAGCATCCCCGTGCCGACGGTGACCGCGCCCCGAACACCTGCGGCGTCCTTGACCGACAGCAGGTGCTCCTCGGCGGCATTGTTGTCGCGGTGCTCGGCGAACCATCGGGCATCGATCGCGTTGTGCTCCACGCCCGCCTTGGCCAGCATCAGCGAGAATTTGCGGGCCAGATCGTTGAACGGGCAGATCACCAGCACCGGCCGCCCTTCGGCCTGCAACTGCTGCACCCGGCCCACGGCGTCCCGCAATTTATCCGGTTCGCGCAGGAAGATCCGATCCTCCTCCCCCGTCAGTTTCGACCGGCCGAAGTCCTCCACCTTCGCCAAACCACCCTCGACCGGGAAATTCTCCTTGATCTCCGCGGCGGTCCGCTCCAGCGTGCCCGACATCAGATGCAGATGTTCGTAACCGGCGAGGACGTCCTCCACCGTGACCTGTTTCGATCCCGTTCCATCGGAATACACCGGGGCGCCGAACATGGCCTCCACCATTTTGTGGCGGCCCCCGAACCACCGGCTCTCGGTGCCGATCTTCGGATCGCTTCGCGGCTTCCCGTACTCGTCGAGGATCTGCACCTTCTTCTCGGAACCCTGGCCGAATATCTGGAAATCCCGATTCAGTTTCAACCGGCCCGCCCTGACGTCCAGGAAGGCACGCGCCATCTCGGTTTCCTCGGCGGTGAATCTCCGCCCGGTGTGGCGTTCCCACAACCGGCTCACGGTGTCGAGGCACCGCTCGGGTTGCTCGCGCAGCAACCGCGCCGTCAAACTCCGTGCCGCTGCGAGTTCTTCCGTCGACAGCGACCGCACCGCCACGGCCTTCTCCGCTGTCGACAGCCCATCGTGGAGTGCCTGTTCGAGATGCACCGACAGGTCCTTCCCCGCCGTGATCCTGCTGCGCAGGACGGCTTTCAAGAAATCACGCACCCGGTACACCCCGGCGGCCTCCACCTCCGAGGCGAGTTCCCGCTGCCCCTCGGACTGGTAGTGCACCGTCTGGTTGTGCACCAGCACCGCGTCCGCCTCGTCGATGGTCGCGGTCTTCCCCGGCGGCGGCCGGTCGAACAGTTCGGCGGTCGCGCGCTCGTCGTAGGTCATGTAGTACACGGTCGGCCGGTCCGGCTCGCCCGGCGGGTCGTGCGGATCCCAGCGCGCGACCTCGTATCCGAGACTCCGCAGCATCGGTGCGAATTCCCGGACCCCCTCGTTGGCCAGCACCTCGGTGGTGGTGATCACATGATGCACCCGCACCGAATCACCGCTCGCCGACTCCACCGGCTCGCCACGCGACAACTGCCACAACGTATCCAGCGCACCGACCATGGATTTGCCCTGCCCCGTGCCCATCTGACGCATGAACCCGTGCTCGCCGAGCAGGAACGCCTGCAGCTGGTTCCACCGCGGCGTCTTCCCCGTCCCCTCGCGCATCGCGTCGATGTATCGCAGCAGCGACTCCACCCGATCGCCATGCTCCATCGCGTGCCTGCGCTGCTGCCACGACTCACCGGCCAGCTCTTCTCGCCGGAGCCGATACAACCCCAGCGCCTTCTTCGCCGCGTCCTTGAACCGCGTCTGCTGCTCGGCGGTCAGGTCCTGCTTCGTCGCCGGATCCGCCGAAGGCAGTCCCGCCAGAGCCTCTGACAGCCCCTCCGCCGGGCGCTCCGGTCCGTCCTGCGCGGACGGGCGAGCGTCGGCGGGCGCGGCATCCTCGGAGCGCGCCGCCGATGGCGGCTCGTGTGCCGGCGGCCCATCCGCCGGTTTCGGTGCCGTGACCCGTGCCGGGCGCTCACCACCCGCACCGTGGCGGCCGGACGCATCGCCCACTCCTATCGGCGGATCGACCTTCGCCGAATTCGGGCCCGGCCGCGCGGCCGCCGGCTCGTGCCCAACCGCACCGTCGACGGTCGGAGCCTGGGCGCTGCGACCGTGGACCACGTGCGCGGCGTCCTCTTCGCGATCCGCCGATCGCTGCTGTGGCGAACCGGAGTGGTCGCCGTCCCCGCTCGACGGGACAGCGCCCGCAGCCACACTTTTCCCGAGCTGCGCACTACCACCGGCACCGGAAATGCCACCGGCCTGTGCATTGTGGCCTTGCGCACCGGCAACACCGGCCTGGCCGCCGTCGCCGGCTCCCGTGTTGCCAGTGCCGCCCACCCGCGCCTCGCCGCCATCATGGGCACCACCGCCTCTGCGGGCGCCATCGTCATGGGCACCGCCGTGCGCACCAGCGCCACCCCGCGCGGGATCAGCGGCGTACTCGGGATCAACGGTCCGCGTATCCCCACTACGGCCCTGCGCATCCCCACCGACCTGCGCCCCACCAGCAGGCGCGCCGCCACCGGAGGCCTCGGCACCGGCGGGGAGGTCCACACCGGGCGCTCGATCACCGGCTCGGTCTGCCGACGCCCCGAGTCCTCCTCGCGTAGGCGAATCCGTGTCTCCCGGTTTTCCGTCCACCCGCGCCTGACCGTTCGAGTGTCCATTCAGCGGGGGAGCCTGTTCGCCCGACCCCGAATCGACAAGGCGCCGCGCCAGATCTGCCGACTCGTCCGGCTCATACTGGCTCTCACCCGTGGCTCCCGGCGGGCCCGACGAAATCAGGTTCTCTCCCAGCTGCGATGCTCCGGCGTCCGTGGGGTGACCGGGGGAGGCCGAGTTCGTGGGCTGCGGGGTGGCGCCATCGTTGCTGTCGACCAGAGCAGGCGTCAGCGGTTTCGTGTCCTGCGGAGCCCCCGCCAGCCGCATCACGGCATCCTTGCTGAGACTCACCGTGGAAGGATCCGGAGGGACGTAGCCCCCGCTGCCGTCGACCATTTTTCCGGCAGGGGAACCGAGATCCGGGTGGCCGGCACCGTGGACATCCACAACTCCGGCGAATCCGCCGCTGAGCAGCGACGCCAGGACGTCTTCGAAGTGTTCCGGCCAGCCGGTGATCAAGGCCGCCGCCCCCAGACCGGACACCGCGCCCGCGACTCCCTGCACGAGCCCGAGCGCTGAGCGGCCGGTTTCCAGACCGGGAACGATTTTGGGCGCGAACTTGCCCGCAGCCAAGCCGCCCACCGCGCCACCGGCGCCCGACACTCCCGCGGCTTCGATCGACTGCAGATCGATACCCCTCGGGTTCTCTCCATTCGGGCCTTTGACGGTGATATTCCGGTCACCGGACACGACCTGCATAAGCTGCGCCGCGAGATCCACACCTGCGGGCACCGCGGCGGCCGTACCGACCGCGAACGCGAACCGGTACGGCCCCAACGCCGACAGCCGGGCCCCCGTCTTCGCCGCGCCCACCTTGTAGGCCTGTTCCAGGCCCGCGCGCATCAACGCGACCTTGCCTCGGCCCTCGATCAGCATCGACTCCACCACGGGAGCAGCCGCAACTTCGCCGGCCGGACCGGCAGCGGCGGCTGCCGACAGCGTCGTGATGATGCGCCAGGCCAGCTCGACGCCGAACGCGAACATCACGCACAGCGTCTTCTCCGCATCGTTGGCGGCCGCGTGCGCTTGATCGGCCAAGGCCAGCGCTTCCTCCCGCAGCCTGGCCGCGCCCGCACGGTGCAGATGCAGTATCTCGCGCACCCGATCACCCAGCGCTCCGAGCGAATCCTCCTGCGCCAGAATCTTTTCGGCGTCGTCCCCGTGGTTCTTCATAGCGGCGGCCTTGGCCCTCAGCTCCGCAGCCATCCACCGCATTCCGGATACATCGGCGCGCGGCAGGTCTCCCCCGAAGACCACCAGTTCGATCGGGCGCCGCACCACGGGGGGCAAACTCTCGAACAACATCCGCAGCTCCACGACCGGGTTCAGCGACCACGAACCGTCCACCGGCACCCCTACCCCCGCCGTGACACCGCATCGACCAGCACCGCGTGCAGTGCTCGCGCCTGGCGGCTCGCCTCGTCGCCGCGCAGAACGACATCGGCCAATGCGGCGCCGAGGGCTCGGCTCGCATCGAACTCTTCCGCGTCACCGGCCAGCTCGGCACGCCAACGCCGGTACCCGCTGACCACCTCACCGAGTGTGCTGGTCCGTCCCGCCTCCAGACGCAAGTACTCGGAGATCAGGACCCGCTGCGCCTGCCTGCGTGCGAGACCGCCACCGGCGAAGTCGAGCGCCCTGCCGAGTTCGCGCAGTGTCGCCAGGTAGACCTCCGGCTGCGCCGCCTCGAATTCCGCCGTCCCGGTCGACTGCTGCGCGGTGCGCTGGTCGAGGATGATCGACCGACCGACGCCCGCACCTCGGCTATCGCGCGGTTCCGGACTCCACCACACGGGGCCCGACTCGGCTTCGAGCTCCGCGACCGCGACGACATCGAGACCGATCACAGGGTAGTCGGTGAGCACACGGTCCACAGCAGCCACGAATCCGCGCACCACCGGCGCTTGCAGGCCGGGGATTTCGAATCCGGTCACCCGCACGTGGTGGCGCTCGGCCAACATCCGCGCCAGCTGGGCGACGAGGGGATCGGTAACCGGCGGCGCGCCGGAGCGATGCCGATCGCGCCCGCGCGGCGATTCCGCGGCGGGGTTCCGCGTCCGCGGCGGAGCACCGTACCGAGGGTTCTGCGGTCTCGGCTCGGCGCCGGCGGGCGGTCCAGCCCTTCTAGACGGCTGCCCGGACCAGGGGGTGTCCCGCCGACCCACACCACCCGACGGGCCGACTCCCGCCTGCCGCCCGGCTGAGGCACGGGGCGAATCCCGGGTGCCGGCCGGCGGAAACACCGCGGAGGCCGGAGGACGGCGACCGGAATCTCCTGCGGGCTTGCCGGGGTTGACGCCGCCCGGTCCGCCTCCCCCCTGGGCGTCCTCACGGCCTGCTGACCGATCAGAAGGACTCTGCTGGGGACCGCCCTCCGGCGTGGAGCCTCTTACCGACACGTCCGGTGGCCGCGACCCACCGGGAACGGATTCGAAGGGACCACCCCGGTCCGTTGAATACAACGGGTTTGCGGGAAACGCCGGACTCGATGGAAATAACGGGTTGGCCGTATTCGCCGGGTCTGCCGCTGCCGGAAAGGTCGCCGCGGGCCCGGATGTCACGGGTGGCTGCGCGCCCGCGGGCGAGGACGTGCCCGCGCTGCCGTCCGGCCAGGGCGCCGCGGGCTCGCCGATCGGGTTCAGCTCGTCGGCCGAAGCGGCGACCCGGCCGGCGCCGAGCCGGTCCTGCGATTCGAAGTGGCTTGCGGCGTCGACCATCCCGGCGGCCGTGCTGTGCAGACTCTCCTCCATTGCCCGCAGATTGGCCAGCAACTGTTCGGCATGCGGCTTGAACTCCCTGGCGAACGCGACACCCAAGTCGTCGTCACCCCAACTGCCCTCGGCGTGCGCCAAAGAAGCGCGCAGTCCCGCATAGGTCTGCCCCACGCGATCCCCGAGTTCGGCCAGCCGCGCTCCCCGCTCGCGCATGCGGTCCGGATCCAACCGAACTTCACCGTTCACGTCGCGATCCCCCCTCCGGTCAGGCTCGGCCGTTACCGCGTAACCGGAACCGCCGCTCGAAACCGGCGACGAACACCGACAACGGCACCGACGTGGTCGAGCGCTCCACCACCCCGTCATCGGCGACATAGAAAATCGCACGGTCCAAAGCCATTTCGCCGCCCGGCACCGGCGAACGTACCATCCAGCCCACGCTGATGCGATCGGCCCGCAACGTCGACAGCGGGTATCCCGTGGTGTCGTAACCCTGTCGTAGGATGTGGTCCCGGACGAGGTCGAGTGCATCCGCTTCGCCGACCCCCTCGGCGTGGTTCGCGTCCAGATCCGCGAGTGCGAACTGGAACATCGCCCCGTCGATATCGATGCCGGTGCCGTCACCGAAGACCTGCACGATCGCCTCGCGCGTCACCGCACCGGCCTGCGCGGCCGACACCAACAACTCGGCCGCGTCCGGCATACCACCCGACCGGTCGTCCAACAGACTGCCGACGACACCCGCCACGGTGCCGACCGTCCACACCGCGGGCAGCGCCGGCGCACACTCTGCCATCGGCGCGGACTCACCCCGGTACCACCGACCGGACTCCCACCAGTAACAAAACGACAGCAAACCGGTTGCCACCCGCGGATTGAGCACCGGGTCGGACACCCATTCCGGCGCTCCCGCAAAGAGTTCCGGCATCGGTGCACCGCCGTTGTACGCGGCCTCCAGGACCGACGCATCCCACACACCACCCGACAGCACGGCCCGGTCGCCGGGCAGCAGCGTCAGCGTCGAACCGCTGCGCCCCGCGCCTTCGAAGATGCCCACCGACGGACCGATCCGCGGTCCCCGCCCCGTCGACCCGACCGCCACGAAGGCTGCCGCCAGCACCGCCCACCGCGCCCACAACACGGCCAGCTCCGGCAGTTCGCCATCCACGGCCACCGGGCGCAACCCCGCACGCCGATCCGCACGCACCGCGTCGGCGGCGGCGCGCGGCGTCCGCGTTCGGCGTTCTCCGTGTCCGAGGTACGCCGCCAGCCACACCGGTAGCCGCTCCCGTGGGTAGCGTTCCAAGTCGGCGAGATAAGCCGCCGGTGCGAACAATTGCTCACCGGGGAACGGAACGGCACCGTGATCGGCAGCGGCCTCGACACCGTCGGCATCGATGCGCACCAGCAACCGCCACCACGGCCCTTCGTCGGCCCTTGCCGACGTCTGCCGATGCCGGCGTACCGCATCCCACACCGCATCAGGTACCGGGCACCGGAACGACCGGATACCGTCCTCGACCGTCAGCACCGCCGATTCGGCGACCACGGTCATCGCGAACCACGCCTCCAGCCGATGCCACCCGGGCAGGGCCACCGCACGCAGCCCATCCGCGATCCGATCGACCAACCCGGCGAGATCCTCATCCCCGGCCCGCGTCACGGCACTCTCCGTGCTCCGGAGACGACGAACGCGCCGAAGCCACGACGGCGCCAACGCGCGGCCTCGACTGCGAGCAGTACATGAGAAACTCCCACAAATCGCCTGGAATCGGTTCGTCGTCAGGATGCGAAATGTTCTCAGGCGAAGATTTCGCACTTCGCGCCCCAGCGCAACGCCGGTATTCACCAGCCATGGCAAGTCCACGGCCCGGTGATGTGAAACGCTCATGTACTCGCCGCGCCCGGCCTCGATCGCCCGATGTCCTCGATCCGGAAGCGACCGAGCGCTCGAAGGCCCTCAACCCGCGGATGCTCACTGATCCGCGTCCCGCAGCCCCTGTCGTGCGGACTCGCTGTCGTTGCGGGCGAGCACTTCCCGGATCGGCCCACGCGGGTCGCGGACGCCCGTCGCGGAGAGTGACGGATTTCCCCTGCGAACCGGTGATCTCGATGGTGACGTTCTTATGGCCGCAGCCAGTCGGGGATGGCGCGGGCCAGCACAGCGTCTTAGGTTTTCGCCAAATCGAATCGTCTTCGTCTCGAATCGTGGGCGTCCGGCCAGAGACTCGTGACCGGGCGAATCTATTCCGCCTTCCGCGTTCTCGGCAATTCGTTGTCGATACCGCGATGTCCGGGTTGCGGTACGCATCGGCTCCACCGGTTCATACCAGCCGCGCGGGGGCTGTACACGACCGCGACTCCCCGTTCCGCTCCTGACACCGGTTCCGAACGTGTGCTGTCGTTGGACGACACCGAGGTGTTCGGGCCGACGCTGTTCGAGTACCCGTTCTCCCGGGCGATCGCGGAGCGGCATCTGAAGGACGTTCGGATCGAGGTGATCAGCGTCGCCGGCTCCCGGTGCTGAAAATGCTGACCGACAGAGGCATCGCATGGGTCGATCGGCCCAGAGCCCCCGAGTTGCGGACCGTGGTCGCCCAGGCCGCTCTGGTCAACCGGCGCACACCTACGGGCTGGGCCGCACCCTGGTGCTCACCCACCGTGTCGACGCGGCCGCTGATCGCAGCACTGATAACGGCGATGATCTCTAGCTTCGCATCTGTGGGGCCAACTGTCCGCGTGAGCATCAATAGGCAGAGCCCTGCACTTCCACACATTCTTCATGTCACAGACATTGACAGTATGGTAATTGTCAGACAACATGGAGCCATGTCACCTTCAGTTGCCATCGTTACTGGTGCCAGTCGCGGATTGGGCAGAGCCATAGCTCTCACTCTCGCTCGATCGGGAACGCAAACCGTGATCGCGTCGCGCAACTCCGCGGAGTTGAAGTCGCTCGCGGACGACATCAGCGCACTCGGGGTGCGAACTCTTGCCTGCGTTACAGATGTCTCGGACGAGTCTTCTGTCGAGCATCTCTTCACCACCTGTTTGAACGAGTTCGGTGGACTCGATGTCCTGATCAATAATGCGGGTGTCACGCTACAGCGGAACCTTGTCGATCTGACCGATTCGGACTGGCAACACATCTTCGATGTCAATGTCCGAGGGATGTTTCACTGTTCACGTGCCGCTGCGAGATACTTCGCATCGGTCCGCTCCGGACGGGCGGTGAATGTGGCTTCCGTGTTCGGCCTTGTGGGCCGGCCGGGCTTCACAGCTTACTGCGCCTCCAAAGGTGCGGTAGTCAATTTCACGCGTGCGGCCGCCGCCGAATGGGCCCGTTTTGGCGCTCAGATCAACGCGGTGGCCCCTGGCTATATCGCCACTGACATCAATGCTGATTTACGCGGAGACGCCGACGCGATGAAGAAGGTGCTGCGCCGCATTCCTGCCCACCGAATGGGCGAACCCGAGGAAATCGCCAACGTGGTCCGATACCTGGCGCTCGACGCGCCGGCTTTCCTCACCGGCCAGACGATCGCCGTCGACGGCGGCGAGACCAGCGTATAGGAGATCAGATGCGTGACGCAGTCATCTGCGAGCCACTCAGGACACCGGTTGGCCGCTACGGCGGGATATTCAAGGATGTCACTGTGGCCGAACTCGCCGCCACAGTCGTCAGCGGTCTCGTCGAGCGAACGGGGATCGCTTCCGCGGATGTGGACGATGTAATTTTCGGGCAGGGCTACCCGAATGGCGAAGCCGCCGCTCTCGGCCGGATCGCCGCACTGGACGCAGGATTGGAGATCACCGTCCCAGGGCTTCAGATCGACCGCCGATGCGGCTCAGGGCTGCAGGCGGTGATCTATGCCTGCATGCAGGTCTCGAGCGGTGGGTCCGATCTGGTTTTAGCCGGTGGCGCTGAGAGCATGAGTCAGACCGAGTTGTATCTGGCCGACGCCCGATGGAACATGGGCGGAACACCTGTGATGAAAGACAGGCTCGCCGAACCACGTAAGAACTCGGGCGGTAAGCGGTTTCCGGTGCCGGGTGGAATGATAGAGACTGCTGAGAATCTGCGGCGCGATCATGGGATCAGCCGTGTCGAGCAGGATGAGTGGGCGCTTCGCTCACACCGCCGGGCGGTGCGAGCGATGGACCAAGGGCTGTTCGATGACGAGATCGTCCCGGTCATCCTTCCCGCTACGAAGAAAGTTCCCGAGCGAGTTGTCGTCCGCGACGAGCATCCGCGGCCGGACGTCTCTTTGGAGAAACTGGCCGCACTGCCTCCTCTGCTGTCGTCTGCCGATCCTGAAGCTACTGTCACGGCAGGCAATTCGAGCGGCCAGAACGATGCTGCCGCGGTGGCGATCGTCACAACACCAGAGCGAGCCGATGCACTCGGTCTGCGTCCTTACGGCAGGCTGGTCAGCTGGTCGCTGGCCGGCGTGGAACCATCACGGATGGGTATCGGCCCTGTCCCCGCGACACACTCGGCGCTACAGCGTGCGGGGTTGCAGTGGTCCGACATCGACCTCATCGAATTGAACGAAGCGTTCGCGGCGCAGGTACTGGCATGCTTCCGCGAATGGAAATTCGCCGATGCCGATCTCGACAGAGTCAATGTAAACGGATCGGGGATCTCGCTGGGGCATCCGATCGGCGCCACGGGAGGGCGTATATTGGCGAACCTGCTCAGGGAAATGCACCGGCGCGAAGCGCGCTACGGGATCGAGACGATGTGCATCGGCGGCGGCCAAGGGCTGGCAGCGGTGTTCGAGCGGGTATGACGGCAGTGTTCCATCGGGCCCTCAGCGCAACGACTCGCGGAAGTGCTTCCATATGGAAGGCTTCACGAGTCGTTGCGCTGTCGGCTTCAGTATTCGGCCTCGGGATAGTCGCGGCTGCGCTGACGAACATACGTCAGGTGTTCATGCATCGCTTCCGCAGCCGCTTGTTCGTCACGCTTCTCGACCGCCTTGATGATCTTGGTGTGCTGACGGATAGTCTCGTGACCGACTTCTGGTGTGAGTTCGAGGTAGCTGACAGGTGCTGTGCACGCGTGCAGCGCCTGTACGAAAGCTACCAGCAGGCGGTTTTCGGACGACTCGGCGATGATGCGGTGAAACTCCTGATCCAGCGCCGAGACCTGGGGGTCGAGCAGGTCGATCGCTTTCTGCTTCGAGACGACGGCACGCGCGGCGGCAACCTGCTCGTCGGTGCGGTGGCGTGCTGCGAGTCGGGCGCAGGGAACCTCGACAATCTCGCGGGCTTCGCTCACTTCTTCGATATTGAGGGATCCTAGGCGCAAAACGTGCAGCATGGAGTCTTGCAGCATTCGGCCCAGCGCCCTGCTGTCGACCTCTCGGACGAAAGACCCCCCGCTTACACCGGGTATTTTGCGCACCAGTCCGGCCGCTACCAGCGATCCGAGCGCCTCCCGAACCGTGGGTCGACTGACGCCGAACATGTCGGCCAGCGCATTCTCCGACGGCAACTTCTCCCCTTGCGCGAACCGTCCCTCCAATATGGCGTCCGTGATCTGCTTCTGCACCTGCTCACGCGGCCGAAGCACCTGCTGTGCAACGAACTGTCCAGCCCCGGGCTCTCCCATTGATCCATCCCCTCACACGCTATGACCTTGGTACAAGCTTAACAGGCGATAAATTGCCTGACTGTTACCAGTCGGAGACTGAGTCGGGGGCCACAGTGCGCGTGGCCCCGACTTCAGTGTCAGAAGAGCTGGTATTCCTTGAGCAAACTTCGACCGATGATCAGCTTCTGGATGTCGGAGGTACCTTCCCCGATGAGCATGAACGCTGCCTCACGGTAGAGCCGCTCGATCTCGTACTCCTTCGAGTAGCCGTATCCGCCATGGATCCGGAAGGCGTCTTCGACCACCTCGTTGCAGTACTCGGATGCCAGCATCTTGGCCATCCCGGCCTCGACATCGTTGCGTTTTCCGGAATCCTTGAGCCGAGCAGCGCGAACGACCATCGAATGTGCAGCCTCGACCTTCGTCGCCATCTCTGCCAAGCGAAACAAGATCGCTTGGTGTTGAGCGATGGGTTTGCCGAAGGTCTCGCGCTGCTGAGCGTAGGCGATGGCCAGCTCGAACGCACGATTGGCGATGCCCACCGCACGGGCTCCGACGTTGACTCGGCCTACCTCGACACCGTCCATCATCTGGTAGAAGCCGTTACCAGGGACGCCGCCGAGGATCTGGTCGCTGGACGTGGAGTACCCGTCGAGGATCATCTCCGTGGTGTCGATGCCCTTGTACCCCATTTTGTCGATCTTGCCAGGTATCGTCACACCCTCGGCTGTCTCACCGAATCCCGGCTCTTTTTCGACCAGGAAGGTGGTCATGTTCCGGTAGACCGACTCCGAACCTTCGTCGGTCTTCGTCAGGACAGCAACGAGATTCGAGGATGCTCCGTTGGTCAGCCACATCTTCTGACCGGTGATCGAGTACGATCCGTCGTCTCGCCTGGCCGCCTTTGTCGTGATCGCGGCCACATCCGAACCGAGCGCAGGTTCGCTCATGCTGAATGCACCGCGCACCTCCCCGGTCGCCATCCGCGGCAGGTATTTGCGCTTTTGCTCCTCGGTTCCATGCCGCATCAGCATGTAGGCGACGATGAAATGGGTATTGATCACGCCGGAAACGCTCATCCAGCCTCGGGCTATCTCCTCGACCACCAACGCGTAGGTCAGCAGCGATTCACCGATCCCCCCGTATTCCTCTGGGATCACCAGACCGAATACGCCGAGTTCCTTCAGACCCTCGACGATCGCGGCGGGGTATTCGTCGCGGTGTTCGAGTTCCGAGGCCACCGGAAGGATCTCCTTTTCCACGAACTTCCGGACGACTTCGAGGATCTGGCGCTGATCTTCAGTGAGGCCTTCTGTGGTCACTAGCCGACTCACGGTGTTCCTTTCATGAGAGCCCACCACTTACATGTGTGGTGTGCTCGGTCCTGGCAATGATCCGCTGCGCCCACTTCTGCGTGGCCTCGTCCACCATCACCCCGTCGAGGACCGCCACACCGCTGCCCGTCGACGCCGAGCCGTCGAGCGCTTCGATAATGCGTGTGGCGAGTGTCAGTTCTTGCGCCGTGGGCGCGAAGCCGGCGTGGCATATGTCTATCTGACCGGGGTGGATAAGTAGGCGTCCGTCGAATCCTTCGGCCGCGCATCGCATCATGTCCACGCAGAACGCGTCCATATCGCGGACCTTCGTGAAAGGCCCGTCGACAGCGAGTTTGTCGTTAGCTCGAGCAGCCGCAACGATCGCCAGCCGCGCCGACTGTTGCAGGTCTTCCGCGGCCGTGGCACGAAATCCCATCGACGCTTGGTGATCGACCGCTCCGAAACACAAACAGCGTAACCGCTCCCCCGCGGAGGCGATGGCGTCGAGCCGTGCGATCCCGGCTGCGTCCTCGATCAGAGCGTCGATGTGGATTCGGCCCGGTGAGAAGTTGCCTTCACGCTCGAGCTGGCCGATGATTCGATCGAGACAGACCACATCGACTGCGGAATGGGTTTTCGGCAACATGATGGAGTCGATGTTCGTTCCGCATCCCCGAACGAGCTCGGCGACATCCCCTAGCAGCCATGGCGATTCCCACGCGTTCACCCGCACGCTCAGGCGCCGAGTCGACCAGTCACCTGAGGTGATGGCGCTGATCGCCCGCTGCCGCGCAATCCGCTTCTCTTCCTCGTATGAGGGTACCGAGTCCTCCAGATCGATGATGATCATGTCGGCCGCCACTGTCCGCGCAGAGGAGAGGAGACGTTCGTTGGACGCAGGGACGAATAGGTACGACCGCGGCGCTCCTGCTGGATCGTTCGCCGTCATGCTAGTGGGCGAAGTAGTGCATGCCGCCGTCGACAGGTAGCACTGCGCCGGTGATGTAGTCGGCAAGCGGTGAAGCCAGAAAGGCCACCGCATTACCGACTTCATGGGGCTCACCGAAGCGGCCCACGGGGATATTCCTGCGAATGAACTCTTCCCGTCCAGCGGGCTCTGGATGCAGCCGGTTCATCGTCTGCTCACTGGTGATCCTGCCCGGGGCAATGCAATTGACGGTGATGCCCGCGTCGGCTACCTCGCATGAAAGACCTTTGGACCAGATATGCAGCGCGGCCTTCGCGGCAGAGGCCGCGTTGAGCGAGCGGGGCTCCATCGATCCGCTGATGTTGATTACCCGGCCCCACCCGGCAGCCTGCATCGCGGGCAGGAGTGCCCCGGTCAATCGCCGAGCGGCGGTGAAGTTCAGTTCTAGGGCTTCGTCCCAGAACTCGTCGCCGGCATCCAACGGAGTGGGCCGCGATCCGCCGACGTTGTTGACGAGAATATCTACGCGGTCGCCCAGTTCGGCTGCCGCGTCGAGAAGAGCCGAGACCCCTGCTGCCCTTGTCACATCGGCGACCGCGACCGAGGGAGTGCCATATCCCTGCTCGGTGACGCTGGAGGCTACCTGCTCGAGGCGATCGCGGCTGCGACCTGTGATGATCACGCGGGCGCCCGCGGCGCTGAGCGCATGGGCGCATCCGGCGCCGATACCTGCGGAACCTCCCGTGACGAGGGCAACTTTGCCTCGCACATCAATCTTCATCGTTTTCTCCTCGATCAACCTGTGGTCGCCGCGTTGGAGCGAATGTCGCGGGCGATGAGCATGCTTTGCACCTGATTGGTGCCGTCGTAGATTTCGGTGATCTTGGCGTCGCGCAGCCGACGCTCAGCGCCGAGATCGCATCGGTCACCCTCATCACCGAGGAGCGCAACGCATTCGGCTGCTACCCGGACACCGAGTGCCGTGCAGTGCAGCTTCGCAACTGACACCTGAGGGGCGGCTTCCGGCGCCCTGGAGTCGACGAGGTCACAGACCTCGCGCAGAAGCGCGCGGCCGGCAGCGATCTCTGCCCGGATACGCGCGAGGTCGAACTGGATGTCCTGGGCGTCCCTCCGCTGGGGCGAAAGCAGTCCATCCCGCATCAGATGCCGCACGGTGGCATCGAAAGCGCCTTGGGCGAAACCGACACCCTGAGCCGATGCGCTGATCCGGGAATTGAGCACCGATTGCAGCAGCAGTGGGTAACCGGCGCCCTCATCGCCCAGACGCCAGGTATCCGGGATTCGGCAATCGGTGAACGTGAGTTCGACCGTTGACGCACCCTTCTGGCCCAGCTTCTTCATTGGACGACCGGCAGAAAACCCGTCAAGATGTTCAGTGGCAACGAGGAATGCCGTGATGCCGTCTTTACCGAGCGCTGGGTCGACCGTCGCGAATAGGACGATCACGTCGGCCATATCGCCGTTCGAGATGAAGATCTTGCTTCCGTTGACGACATAGTGACCGTCGTGCCGCGCCGCGACTGTGCGCATGGCGGCCACGTCGGAACCTGCCTCCGGTTCCGTCAGAGCGATCGCTCCGATCGCCGCACCCGAGCACAGTGCCGGAATCCACTTCTCTATCTGCTGTGGCGAACCCGCGAGTTCGATAGGGTGGGCGCAGTGCATCTGTGTCATGTAAACTGTCGCGGTGGCGCCGCAGGCCGCCGAGATGAGTTCCACCGCCTCGGCGTATTCGCGGGTCGGCCGGGCTTGTCCGCCATACTCGACGGGCATGAGAAGCCCACCAGCACCAGCCTCTGCCAGAGCTCGGATCGCCGTATCAGGGAAGGTCGCCGAGTGGTCGATCCCCTCGGCATTCGGGTCGATCAGCTGCTCGATCACTGTGCGGACAGCCGCAAGTACATCTGGCGACTGCAATGTCATGACGTGCTCCCTCTCGCGAAATTCGGCGGCCTGCGCTCCGCAAATGCAGCAATTCCTTCTTGACCGTCGGCGGAGGCGATTGCAGCCGCTGCCAGGACTGCCTCGTAGTCAAGTGCGGCCGGACGGGCAGCTGCTGCCGCCGCCGCGAGAATGCGTCTCGTTCCTGTGCGACTACCCGACGCGATCGATTCGGCGAGTGCACGCGCTCTGAGCTCGAGATCAGCGGATGGCACCGGCGGCTGGGACAACAGCCCCACCTGCCATGCAGTCTGTGCGTCAATCGGCTCTCCGGACAACATCATCTGTAACGCGACGGGCTTGCTCACCGCGTGCAGAAGTCGCTGTGTCCCCCCGAATCCGGGCATGCATCCGATCTTCGCCTCAGGCAGCCCGAAACGGCTCGACGTGGAGGCAACGACGATGTGGCAGGCGAGCATCAGTTCGAAGCCTCCGCCAAGTGCCCATCCATCGACGGCGGCGACGACAGGAACCTCAGCGTCGGCGATAGCGGTCATCACCTCATGCCCCTGAGAGAGGAAACGATGCGCCGCTTCGTAGCTCAGTCCGCGGATCTCGTCGAGGTCCGCACCTGCACAGAACGCGCGGTTACCCGCGCCGCGGATCACAACACATCCGACACCTTCGTCCGCATTGGTTTCGGCGAGGTGATCGCGAAGCGCGAACAGTGTCTCACTGTTCAACGCGTTCAGGCTGTCCGGCCGATTCAGTGTCAGGATTCGGACTCGCCCCTCATCGTCTTTGCTGATCACCGCGCCCATGCCACTCCTTCCCGGATCAAATCGTCGATCTGTTCGTCCTGGAGGTTCAGTTCGGTGAGCACCTCTCGGGTGTGCTGGCCCTTGAGTGGTGCCGGAGTCGCATTCGTACGCGCATCCGGATGAGAGCCGAGTTTCCATGGGCTCGAGACGCTTTCGAACGGCCCCGCGACAGGGTGGTCCTGCTTGACGATGGCCTGACGCGCCACCACCTGCGGATCGGTCACGACCTCGGAAAGCCGTTGGATTCGAGAGCAAGGAACACCGACCGAGTGCAGAAGCGCGAGGGCGTGCTCCGCAGTGACGGTCGAAAGCGCGGTTTGGAACACGCGGACGATCTCCGCCCGGCGGTTCCGGCGTCCGGCATTCGTGGCGAGGTCGGACTGCGCCGACAGGTGCTCGAGCCCGAGAACCTGGCAGGCCCTCAGCCAGTGTCGATCGTTTCCGATCGCGACGACGATCGGACGATCGGCCGTTTCGAACGACTGGTAGATGGCGACGACCGAGTCGGTTCCGCCGCTGGGAGACGGTTCGGGTTCGCCCGCGAGGTAACTCGCGATCCTGGGGGACAGGAAGGCGAGGTCCGCTTCGAGCAGGGAGATGTCGATGATCTCCCCGATGCCTGTGTTTCGTTGTCTGACCAACGCGGATGACACAGCGAAGGCCGCGATCATTCCGGCGGCGACGTCGGAGAGCGCTGTGCTGACGCGCTGGGGTGCGCCGCCGGCGGGGCCCGTCACGCTCATCAATCCGGACCGTGCCTGCGCGATGAGGTCGTAGCCCGGAAGAGCCGAGTCCGGTCCATCGAGCCCGTAACCGGAAAACGCGCAGATCACCAGCGCCGGGAACCGCTGCGCGAGCGTATCCAGTGCCAGCCCGTGTTTGGCCAATTTCGCCGGACTCATACTTTCCACGAAAACGTCCGCGGACTCGAGCAAGCTCATGAGTGTGGCGTGACCGGCCGGTGTGGTGATGTCGAGGCAGATGCTCCGCTTGTTGCGGTTGACCGACAGGAACCACGCAGCCTCGCCGTTGAGAAACGGCGGTCCCCAGCCTCGCGCATCGTCGCCGCGGATCGGTTCGATTTTCACTACGTCGGCGCCCATGTCCGCCAGGTACATCGAGGTGGTCGGTGCGGCGTAGGACGAGGAGATATCGATGACTCGCACTCCCGACAGTGGCAGTTGTGTGGCCGTGCCCTCTTCATCGGGGATGGAAGAGCCCGCAGCGCTGCCGCTGGTGTCAGGCATGCTCACTGTCCTTTCGGAGCCGGTCGCGCAGTTCGACTTTGCGGATCTTTCCGCTCATGGTCTTGGGCATGTCGGTGATGACCATCAGCCTTTCGGGTAGGTGGCGCTTGGACAGACCGGCATCGAGGAGGAAGGACGATAAGTGGTTGAGGTCGAGATCAGCTCCAGAGTTGAGGGATACGAACGCGCATGCCCGCTCGCCGAGCCGGTCATCGCTGTAGCCGACGACCGCGACGTCGGTGACCTCGGGATGGCGGAAGATCAAGCTTTCCACCGCTGCGACTGGTATGTTCTCCCCGCCGCGAATGATGATGTCCTTCGTGCGGCCGGTGATCGTTACGCACCCATCTGTTTCGATCACCGCCCTATCGCCTGTGACGAACCAGCCATCGGCGTCGAAAGCATGGTGGGTGAAATCTGGCCGGGCATAATAGCCGGCGAATAGTCCGGCACCTCTGATCTGGAGTTCGCCTTCAATGCCTTGCTGCAGCGGGTATCCCGCTTCGTCACACACTCGAGCCTCGCATGCCGCGACAGGCATTCCGTCGGTTTCGTCGTTTCGTCGTCCGAGAGTTGGACGGCCGGAAACAGCGATCCCGAACTCGGTCATTCCCCATGCCGGGATCACGTCACAGTTCAACGCCTGACGTGCCTCCGGTATGAGAGGCCGCGGAATCGGCGCACCCGCAACCACGACGAGATTCAGGCAAGGAGCGGACGCCGCGGTGAGGTTCGCTGTCCTCAACAGGTCGATCAGAAATGTCGGCGAACCGACCATGCAAGTGATCTGCTGCTGTGCGATCACAAGAGCTCCGGTGGTCGGCGACCACCGGTCCACGTAGACCGCGGTGCCGCCGAGATGCACGGTGAGTAGCACGCCCCACATGAATCCGGTCGCGTGGCCGACCGGCGACATCACCAGGTTGCGCATCGGATCGCCGTAGTTCGCTGGTCCAACATGTGCGGCCCAGCCGCGCACCACCACGTCGAGGGTTGCGTGGAGGTTCATCACGGCTTTGGGTTCTTCGGTTGTCCCGGAGGTGAATGCCAGCTGAGCGATGGCGAGTGGATCGACATGGGCGGGCCCGTCATAACGCCCGTGCGCGATCAGGTCGGTGAACGACAATCCGGGGTGGCCCGAGGCCCCGTCGACGACCACCATCAGGAAATCGTCGCGATCGGCGAGCGTGGCCGCGGCAAGCGCAGCGAGGTCTCGGCCGGCATGCGAGCCAGTGATGATCATCATCTCGGCGCCGGCTCGCCTGGTCATGAATTCGATTTCGTGCGCGCCGTAGGTGATCGGGATTCCTGAGTAGGTGGCTCCGATCCGGAGGATGCCGTAAACGATGGCCGGGAACTCGGCACAGTTGGACATCATCACAGAGACCACGGATCCGGGCCCCACGCCATTCGCGAGAAGGCCGGCCGACACTTGCCGGCTCAGTGCATCCAGTTCCGCGTAGGTCAGTGTTCTGACAGCAGCTCCGCGCTCGTCGACAGTGACCGCCGCGGTCCGGTCGGGAAAGGTTGCGACCGCATCATCGAGGAAGGCGACAAGGGATCGCTGGGCCCACGCACCGGATTCGAATCGTTCGGCGATCAAGTTGTGCGTAAGGGCGCTCCCGGGGAGCGCCAATGCCTTGCGGACGTTCTCAGCGGTAATCATCAGGCCTCCTTGCCCGTGTTGCTGGGTCCAAGTGCTCGGAGGCGGTCAAGCGCCGCGCGATCAGCGTGCTCGAACAACGCGCTCTCAGGCTCAGAGCATCACGTACCTGGTCGGCGACCTGGAATTCGTCGATGTATCCGTACCCGCCGTGCACTTGAACCGCTGAGAGCGCGACGTCGACAGCTGCTTGGCACGCACGGGCGGCGACAGTTGCAGCGACGACGCGACGGTTCCGCGCATCGGAATCGGATGCGAGAGCTGCCCTCAATGACTCACGGGCACCGTCGACGCGGTCCGCCATGTCCGCCACGATGGCCCGGAGTCCAGCGAATGCGCTTATAGTGCTGCCGAATTGGCGCCGAGTCCGGGCGTAGTCAACCGACGTGGACAGGGCCGCGTCAGCTACACCGAGTGCGGCCGAGGCGACCAGAATGTCCCAGTCGGCGCTTGTTGCTGCCGCATCCTGGTCCGGCATCCGGTCTTCGACCCGGGGGACTACGCAGATTCCACCGAGTGCCGCGCCACGAAGTCCGGTGCGCTTCGGAACGTCGCTGAATACTTCGAAGTGCGTTGTCGAGACGGCGAGTACGCCCGTATCTGTGCGTTCGAGGAGGATGGCAGCGGTCGGCGTAGCCACCAGTGGCACGGTCGTCGATCGCAGTTCCGTGCCGGCGTAATGAGCGATGGCGGCAACGGATTCGAGGGAGGGGGTGTCTACTCCGCGACGTAACTGAGCGCGGTGGGCGACGTAGCGGGACGCAAGGAAGTACGCGACCGAGCCTGATTCTCGACCCACCTCCTCGATGACGCGGGACGCCCAATCGAGCGCGTCGACTCCCGTGAGGCCGAATGTGTCGGTTGCGAGATCGAGAAGGCCGGTGTCACCGAGGGGGCCCAGCATCGATGCGGCTTCGGTCCTGGCGTAAGGCTTCTTTGCCGCAAGGTCGCGAACGGTTTGCAGCAGGTACGTCAATTCACTGTCGTTCTCGGTCATTGATTGAACCTGGTTCGGTCCGGATCGCGACGCGTGTCGAAGGCTTCGGACAGTTCGTGGGATTCGGCAGTACTGCGGTAGGCGGTGAGAAGCAGGTCATGCGCCATTCTGGCCTGGCCCACAACGCCTGAATGCCGACCAGAGAATGCGGTCTTGACCGCGGAGATCGCGAAGGGGCCACGTTGGCGCAGAACGCCCCCCACTTCGAGTGCTCGGTCGAGCGCCGACCCACGAGAGCTGATCTCGTTGATCAAACCCATGTCGAGCGCCTCGGCCGCCGAGTATTTCTTGTTCAGGTACCACATTTCTTTCGCGCGGCGGCGCCCGATCGCCTCTTCGAGGTACCAGGTGCCGTATCCCGCATCGAAGCTACCGACCATCGGTCCCACCTGGCGGAACACAGCATGAGGTGCGGCGATCGACAGGTCGCATACCACTTGCAGGACGTTCCCTCCTCCGACGGCGTATCCATCGACTGCCGCGATCACAGGTTTGGGCATGGTGTCGATGAATTCGTACAAGTCGATTACAGGCATGACACTGGAGTAGTCGAGCGACTCCAATGGTTCGTGCTCGCCGCCGATGCAGAAGAATTTCCCCCCGGCTCCGGTAAGTATCGCGACGTCGATGGCACGATCCTCACGCACGCGCCGGAAAGCGTCGAGCAGTTCTCGGGCCGTCTGGAATCGGAGCTTGTTAGCGCGTTCGGGTCGATTTATCGTCACGACGGCGATACCGTCAGCGACGTCCATAATGATGTCCTGATAAGTCACTTGCTCGACTCCTCCATGGGGTCAGAAATTGCCCGAATAGTTTCTCTGTGCACAGCTGGACTGGCGGGGAGCACGAACGCGGGGTCACCGAGCCACCGATAAAGGTTCTCGGCGACCTGTATGTGGTCATCGAGGCCGGCGTGTTTCAACGCAACCAAGGGACCGACGGCATGCCCCAGCCCGAGCTCGACGATACGGTCGATGTCCGGCGGTGACGCGATACCTCGCGCCGCGGCGGCGAGTACCTGGTTGACGAATGGAACAAGCAGTCGCCGCGTAATACGCCCGGGCACATCCGCAACGTGCATCCAGGGCATTCCCAGCGTGTCGCTCAATTCGACCGCCGCGACGACCGCCTCACTTCCCGTTGATGCTTCACCGCAAATCTCGACGAGTCCACTGCCGACAGCGGTAGGCAGAAAGTGAAATCCGGCCAGACGCCTGCGAAGTCCGGAGGCCTGGGCAAGCTGCGCCACTGTGAACGATGATGTCGCAGTCAGCACGATTACAGTGCTGCTCGCCGCCAGGCGCCCCAGCACGCTGATCTTGGTGTCGAGGTCGTCCGGCACCGCTTCGATCACCACGTCACAGCCGAGTAGTCCGGAGATCTCATCGACGGCGGTGATGGCGGGCTGTTCGTCAGCTAGACGATCGGCTCTGTCCGCGACTTCGTCCATCACGAGCACTCGATTGCCGCCGCTCCCGAGTCCGCGCGCTATCGCGCTGCCGACACACCCTGCTCCGGCAATCCCATACGTCGTCATGCCTGCTCCCTAAGTTTGTAGGTGTCTGGGGTTGGTGCCCTGGATGCCCAGAGCGGTGGGGTGTAGCTGATGGTTGCTTGCCGTTGGTTTGGCTCCGAAGG
>NZ_JBSGCA010000046.1:0-58430 GCF_053601535.1 Nocardia sp. NPDC004718 | reverse complement strand
ACCGACAGTGGCATTCCCAAGCCATCGGACAGTAGGTGGATTTTCGAGCCGGACTTGCCGCAGTCAACCGGGCTCGGGCCGGTCGGAGATCCCCCTTTTTCGCCCGGCCGCTTGCGACACACCGGAAACGAACTACATCGACGTGAGGCAACGTCTAAGCTTGAGCTTCAACCTACGACAATTTGAAGGCCACGGTGTGGCGGGTGCTAGGGTTCACGCGCCATCGCCGCGAAGCCGATCGCTGGATCGCGTTCCGTGGGTACTGGGGCATCGTCGCGTTCAACTGCCAGCCAGGCGTAGGCGGGGGCGCACGGGAAGGGTGGTGTAGAAGGTGACATCGGATGGTTCCGTCGTAACCACATGGTGCCCGTGCCATGCGTGGAGTCCTCGGAGTAGTTGAATGCGCTGATCGAGGGGTGGGATGCCGCCGATGACACCCGTCGGATCTGGTCTCGGGCACGCACCATCAGTGAGCACTTCGCGGTCGAGGCGCCGCTGCTCAAACCGTTGCCCGTCGACCGCTGCGGAACCGGCCGACGATCCTCGCCCAAGGCCGACCGCTACAGCCAGGTCGCGGTGCAAACCAACCACTACAGCGTCCGACCCGCTTGATCGGGCGTACGATGACCGCGATGCTGCATGCCAACGTCGTGTAAATCTACGACGGCACAACCCTTGTCGCGGTTCACGAACGGTTCATGGGCAAAGACGGGGCGCGTCTGGAGTTGGACCACTACCTCGAGGGTCTGCTGCGCAAACCCGGTACGCTGCCGGGTGCGACCGCGTTGGAGCAGGCCCGCGCGGCGGGGAAGTTCACCCCGATGCACGATGCCTGGCGGACCGCGGCACACAAGGCCCAGGGCGACGCCGTCGGCACGCCGGCTCTTCGGATCAGTCACTTCCGAAACCCGCCATGCAAGTGGTCGAAAGCAACTCGAGTTCAAAGCTGGTACTCAGCGCAATGGAGAAACCCACGGTTCGCCGAAGATTAGTTGAGTGCGGCAATGAACAACTTGAGGCAACGTGAGCAGGCGGTCGATAATCGCAGATTGGAGCGCGGTGCTGTCTTCCACCGCGACGTGTAGCAGGTAGTCCTCCGTCCCGCTTACGTTGTAGAGAGCGAGCACCTCCGGCATCTGAAGTGCTCGTTGGACGAAGTCGGTCGCGGTCTCGCGTGAGTGGGGGCGAACCTGGATGCCTAGGAAGGCCTGCTCGCCGCGTCCGAGCCGCGCCGGATTGACATGGGCACGAATGGAGGTGATCACTCCGCTTCTTCTCATTCGGCGGATGCGCTCGAGGCAAGTACTTGGCGCCACCCCCACTCTGGCGGCGATCTCCTTGTTCGGCACCGTCGCGTCGACCTGAAGAACCTCCAAGATCGCCCAGTCAACCGAATCAAGTTCGGCGATTTTCCGATTTACGCTCCTCGATTCGGCCACCGGTACATGGTACCGAACGGCCATCTACCGTGACACGTTCCCGTCTATGGAAGGTGGTCACATGCCGATTGGAACATGGGGGGCGTTTGTAGCTTCTCTCATCGTGGCGCTTGTTGTGCCTGGGCCGGATTTTGTGGTGATCGTTCAGTCGACGACCCGCGGGATCCGTCGTGGCCTCGCGGCTACCTGGGGCATCGTCACTGGCCTTTGTCTACACGCTGGGCTCACGGCTGCCGGACTCGCGGCGCTCTTGGCCTCTCTTCCCAGTCTCATGAACGTGCTTCGCCTTGCGGGGGCAGCAGTGCTGTTCGTACTAGGCGCCGCCATGCTCCGGAATTGGCGGTGCGCAACAATCGACTCGGGAGACCGCGCGGGGGGCCCTCAAGCCTTCATTCGCGGCTTTCTCACCAACATCACCAACCCGAAGGCACCCTTGTTCTTCGGCGCTGTGCTGCCCCAATTCCTGGACACTCATACGGATATGCACACTCGAACGGCTATCCTCGCCTTGACTGTAGTCCTGGGTTCGGCACTTTGGTGGACGAGTGTTGTGATCCTCATTGGGCATACGAATGTTGTAAAATCGCTCCAAGTCAGCCGCGTCCTTACGCTCGGGGGTGGCTTGATGCTGATCGTCATTGCAATCGCGCTTGCCATTGGAACTGTCTACACGCTGGCAGCAGCGTAAGATGCATGGTGAGTTCGCGTTTGCTAGTGTTTGGAATCGTTTGCATCCATCACTGCCACCTCCGGACACATCTGTAACGTGACGGTACCCCACGGATGTGCTCGCCGGGACTGTCGGAACAACGGCGGATTTGACCTTGGTCTGACTGGCCGGACCTGCCGGTTCGGCGGGAAGGATCGAGCAGTGTCGGAGACACTCGACGCCGTGGCGAAGAAGGGCGCGGCGGATACCAAGAAGCTGGCCGAGCAGCTGCTGAAGCAGACCAAGGAACGGGGCATCGACCTGGTCGGCCCAGGCGGGTTGCTCAACCAGCTGACCAAAACCGTGCTCGAGACCGCGTTGGAAGCGGAGATGACCGAACATGTCGGCTACGAGAAACACGACCCGGCCGGGCGCGGAACAGGAAACTCCCGCAACGGGACTCGGTCGAAGACGGTGGTCACCGAGATCGGTCCGGTCGAGATCGACGTGCCGCGTGACACCAGCTCGACGTTCGAACCGAAGATCGTCAGGAAACGTCAGCGGCGGGTGTCGGGGGTCGATGAGATCGTGTTGTCGCTGACCGCGAAGGGGTTGATGACCGGGGAGATCTCGGCGCATTTCGCCGAGATCTACGGCGCTTCGGTGTCCAAGGACACCGTCTCCGCGATCACCGACAAGGTGTCGCGGAGATGACCGACTGGTGCAACCGGCCTCTCGATCGCGTGTATCCGGTCGTGTTCATCGATGCGATCCACGTGAAGATCCGAGATGGCCAGGTCACCAACCGTCCGATCTACGTGGTCATCGGTGTCACCGTGGCCGGTGAGCGCGACATCCTCGGGTTGTGGGCCGGCGACGGTGGCGAGGGCGCCAAGTTTTGGCTGGCCGTGCTGACCGAGATCAAGAACCGCGGCGTCGCCGATGTGCGCATCGCTGTCTGCGATGGGCTGAAAGGCTTGCCGGAGGCGATCACCACCGTCTGGGAACGCACGATCGTGCAAACGTGTGTGATCCACCTGCTGCGCAACTCATTCCGATATGCCGCCCGGCAGTATTGGGACCAGATGAGCCGTGACCTCGAGCCGGTCTACACCGCGCCGACCGAGGCCGCGGCAAAAGAACGGTTCGGTGAGTTCGCCACGAAGTGGGGGCCACGGTATCCGGCGATCGTCAGATTGCGGGAGAACGCGTGGAGTGAGTTCGTGCCCTTCCTCGACTACGACGTCGAGATAAGGCGGGTCATCTGCTCAACCAACGCCATCGAGTCCCTCAACGCCCGCTACCGCAGGGCGGTGCGGGCGCGCGGGCATTTCCCGACCGAGCAGGCGGCGCTCAAGTGCCTGTATCTGGTGACCCGCTCGCTGGACCCCACCCGACGCGGCCGGGCACGATGGGCGATGAGGCGGAAGCCCGCGCTGAACGCGTTCGCCATCACCTTCGAAGACCGGATCACCCCGACCGGAAACTAACCAACACCGGGGTCAGATCCGCCGCTTACCCGACAGCCCCGGAGTTCAATCGCTGTCAGTTACCGACCAGCGTGCCTGCGTCCGACGGCCGACCCCGGGCATGGAACCTTTTTGCACAGATGTTCTATTAATCCGGTCTCGAGGCAGTCGACGGGCCGACGGCGCCACAGCCTCCCCGCCGCTGACCGGCCTCCCGCGCCCCGAGCAGCTTGCAGTTCTGTGCGCTCGCACGGACACCATCCACGCTCGAGTCGGCGCCTGCGAAGCCCCGCCGATGCTCTCCACCCGCCAGCGAACACCCTACCGACCCCCGGGCCCTGGGCGAGGCGCTGCCCGCCGGTGGGCCACCACGCGATAGCTGATCGCCTCCACCGAACGCCTCTGCCTAGTGCTGGGATTACTCGCCGCGGCAACCGTCGCCGAGGGCAATCCCCGCCCAGATCCGCAGACACCAGGCCATCGAGGTGGAATTCGAACTCCGGTCCGTGAACGGCCACGTGACGCTCACCCTTCGACAGCGGGTTCCACGGGACGCGGTCCAACCAGCGCAGTGATAGACGGACATGCTGGCCGAAAGACTCCCGAATCCGAATGAACCCCGAACCGGTCTGCGGCGGTTCGGGGCTCGTTCAGGGGTATTCGCGCCTACCATCCGATCGCTCAAACAGTTGACCGCTCAAATCTATCCTGTGTGTAGAGCATCTGGAAAATCCGCTGTCGCGCCGACAGGTGGGCGGTCCCGGCTCAGGCGGCGATGCTGAGCATGCTGGCGCGCACTCTGGGCAGTCGGCTTGCGATGATCTGGGCTGCAGATTCGCGGGCTTTGCGGTCGTTGTGGCCGTAGTAGCGGTCGGTGGTGTTGACCGATTCGTGCCCGGCATCGCGGGAGACAACGAAGATCGGGACACCGTCCTGCAGCTTCCACGATATCGGTATGGCGCAACGTGTACGGGGTCAGGACCTTGCCGCCGAGCGTACGAATCGCGGGGCCGAACCGCGCCAGCAAGTCTTCCGGGTCGGCATCACGCCACAGTGCCTTGTTCCGCAACAGCTTGCGATCTCTGCGCGCACATGATTGATCTGCGACGCATCGCCCCGGCGACGGTCGTCTACGGCCTGCTGCGATCAGCCGATTCCGGTGGGTCGACAGAATGCGCACTTAAAATCAGAGCAGATCTTCAGGCTCAGCCAGTGCATGGTCGGCATCTCGATGGCTGCCCTAACAACCCGAAAGGTCTGATACTCCTGAGGGTCATGCCGATGTGACGGATCGCCGCTGGTAGTGGCTTATTTTTGCGCGGTGTTGGTGGCGTCGTCGCCATGTCGACCACGTCAGCCGGTGCCAGGTGCCGTGGATCGGGTTGATAATGAGAACGGCCAATAAGTGTCGAATCTCGTTGCGGGTCAAGGGGATCAGACCGATTTGTGAGTCCGGGCTCGCGATGGCGTGCTCGGTGACGGTGAGGAAGGCGTGAGCCAGCATCGCCAGGATCGTCCAGCGCCGCCACGAGCGCCAGCGACGGACCTGATGTTGGTCCAGCCCACACAGGCGTTTGCCGGTCTGGAAATTTTTCCTCGATCGACCATCGGCGGCCGGTGACGAGACTGTGCAACGGCACGGGTTCGGGTGCATAGCAGCGGTAATAAGCCAGCTCACCGCTGCTGTGGTTGCGGCGGATCAGCAGCCACCGATACCCGGGTGGGTCGGCGTCGGTATCGGGAGCGGTGCCGATCCACGCCCAGTCGTAGAGCCGGGGGCCTTTTGCGCCGTCACCAGCCGAGTGCGGCTGCCAGCCGCTCCGCGGCACCCGGTCGGCGAGTGCGTCGGCGCGATAGCGGCCAGTCGGAGTGTTCACCCGCCGGTCACAGGCGATGGCCGGTACGTATCCGACGCCGCGGGTCTCGAGCGCGCCCCGCAATGCGGGGTCGGCGCCGTAGACCTCGTCGCCGGTGACCCATGCGGCGGCCACGCCCGCGTCGAGAGCGCGGGTGATCATCGTGCGCGCCAACGCGGGCTTGGTCGCGAACCCGACATCGTCGGGACACCGGCCGCCTCGCAGCGGACGCGGTCGATGGCCCAGGATTTCGGCAGGTAGAGTTCGCTGTCGATGAACGCGTGCCCGGTTTCGGTGGTGTAGCCGAGATAGACTGCCACCTGCGAGTTCTCGATACGCCCGGCGGTACCGGTGTATTGGCGTTGGACCCCGACAGTGGCCGTGCCCTTCTTCAGGTCGCCGCTTTCGTCCACCACAAGAATCGGATCTACCTCGCCGAGGTGCTCGACCACATAGCCACGGAGGTCATCACGCACCGCATCCTCGTCCCACACCGCTCCGGCCAGGAAATGCTGCTCGCATCCGGTGTTTTGTCGCCAGCGGCCTCGGCCAGGGTCCAACAGTTCTTCCTCGGCAGCTCGGACATCAAGCCGCTCACCATCTTCGGGCCGTCCGCCGAGACTCGACACGTCCGAACCGCCTCGCCACACGATCCATCAGTTTGTCGAACAACACAATCCATCGGTCAACCTCTACGCTGTTACCCACGGCCACCACACCTCATCCAGAGCACAGACAACCCTGGATGATCACCCGGTGGCCGCCCTACTTCCTGGTAGAAGCGCCCGGCCACGAACTATCGATGGAGTACTACTCCCGAATCGTGGACTCTACGATCGTTCGTGTGAGTGCCCCGAAACTTCGAGCATCCGATGCGAGCGGACAGACACTGGATGATCCGACCGACACCCAGGTGCACGACCTCTTCGCGTGCCTGAACGCACGCTGGCCGTTCGCAATCGTGGAAAGGCTCGATTGCGAACCGACGGGCCAGTTCTACTTCCAAATTCACCTCGATTACGTCGGTGACCAGGACCCGGATACCGGCGAAAAGGTTGACGTCGATTACGACGTCGAGTTCCGCGACGGCGGCCCGGACAAGCACTACCGCGCCAGGGTTACCGGCGCGTACACCATCGCCGGAAAGGATCTCGCGTACATCGTGTACACCGTGTATCGCGCGTGGCGGACCGAAGATCCCCAGCTGGAAGCTCTGCTGTCGTGGGAATTGCTAACATCCGACAGCTGAGCCGATGTATCGGCAAGCCTTTCCAATCGGGCACTTCAGCTGGACACCGAGCCGATCCCGGCAGCGCTGAAGGTTGGTCGACGCGGCTGCGGGCGGTGAAGCAACCACCACCTGACGGCGAAGTCCGGCTGGAGTACTAAGCCTTGATTCACGGATGCGGTTTGTCTGTGGTCCGCGCGCCGCTGGCGCGCGGACCAGCGGGTTGTGGTAGCCGGTAGCCGCTGGTCTGCCCAGCCCTTCCACTGTTGTTCCTGGTCGTAGGGACGGTTGCGGGTGTTCAGGCGGTCGAGAGTGTGGCAGTGGTGGCGTGCCACAACTGCCGCCAAGCCGTGGCCCAAGGCCAATGCGCGGGCAGGTGCAGCACAGGTTTTCGTTGCGGACGGGCGAACCGGGCGGGAACTGCGATGATCTTGCGTCGCAGCGTGGTTCCGCGGGCTCTGCCCAGTTGCGGGTCGGCGAGCGCGCCAGCGGCGCGCAGCAGGTTATGGGCGATCGCCGCGCACAGCACCCAGGCGGAGTTCGCGCCGAACCGCCCGGACGGCATGTGTGCCAGCGGGCCGTCGATCAGGTCAGCGAACACGGTCTCGATGATCGCGTGGCGGCGGTGAGTGAGGTCGGCATCGACGGTGGGTTCGGTCGTATCGGTGAAGAACGGGTGGTACCGCCAGACCGGGAACAGTTCGTCCTGGCGGGCGGCATCGCGAACGCGGCGCACGATAAGTCGGGCAGCGACCCGATCGGGCCTGAGGCAAAAGCGGTGTACAAGATTTCGGCGACTTCGGCGTCAGAGATCCAGTTCCCGGTGTCGGGATCGCGGACCGCGCCCGGATACTTCACCGGTGTCCACGCATCGGCGGGGATCGACGCGATAGCCCGCGCCACGGCACGGTTGTTGGGCCACAATCATTGTTCACGTCACCGAAGCAACCCTGGCCCTCACCCCACTGCCGCATGATACATCTCCCGATGCTCCGCCCACGGACGCGACCGCTCCTCCGGACTCATCGCCAACAACTCCCGCAATTTCCCCCACGCCACCTCACCGGTCGGCGTATACACCTGCATCCACGCATTCGGCACCGACGGCAACGACATACTCGTCAAAAACATCTCCAACTCCCCCACCGCCAAATTCCGCACCGCCTTCGTCCGACTCACCGGCACCGCCACATCATTCAACGCCCACAACGACGCGAAACTCTCACTTTCTCCACACAACTCCGCAATGAACTCCTCCCACCCCGGATCACCAAGATTCTTCGCATACGCCCCACGCAAATACCCCACCATCCGCCGCAGATCATCCCAATTATGACGGTAGGCGTTGCAGCACTCCGGAGTCAAAAACACCCGACGCGCCACGTTCCGCTCCCCCGCCAGAAACCCCGGGCACAACGCCTCATACGACGAGTTGTGCGCCAACACGTCATACCTCGCACTCAACACCACCCCCGGCAACGGCTCCAGGTGATCCAAGATCACCTGCAACTCCTCCGGCAACGCCGACCCCGAATCCACCGAAGGCACCGTCGGCACGTCCGCCAACCGATACAAATGCGCCTTCTCCGCCGCATCCAACGACAACGTCCGCGCCACCGCATTCAAAACCTGGACGCTTACATTGATTTGGCGCCCCTGTTCAAGCCACGTGTACCACGTTATTCCGATCCCGGACAATTGGGCGACTTCTTCGCGACGGAGCCCCGGTGTACGTCGACGCGTTCCCGTGGGGATGCCGACATCCTCGGGTGAGATACGCGCTCGCCGGGATTTGAGGAAGGCTCCTAGTTCCGCGCGCCGCGCCTTGCGCACTGCTCGCACGTCGACGACTTCGGTCATTCCAGAGATCATCCCGTACCGGGACACAAGTATCCAGGTGCTGCTGGTACCAGTTTCGGCGCGGCGCGGTGCCGGTGATGTTCGGTTCGTCCCGACTGGGTACGACTGTGGAGTGGTGCGATGGCGTGAAGCACTCGAAGGCGTCACCGCGTTCCTGGCCGCCGCGGTGGCCGGGCTGTTGCTGGTCGTGCCGCTCAGCTTCGGCAGGACCTGTCATTGCACGCCCTATCAGGTGAATCGATTGGTGTTGAGCGTGCCGCGGGAGGCAGCGATCGGTGTGCTGGTCGCGGCGGTCACCGCGGTGGTCGCGGTCAGCCTGGCCCGGGCGCGTACAGCGTGGTGGATCGCGCTGGCGGCGACATCGCTGCTGTTGGTCACGCACACGGTCGAAGCGAACAGCGCCTCGCCCGATGTCCTGACGACCACCGCCTACCTCGACGCGATCGGCAGCGGCATCCTGCTCGGCGCGACGGGCGTGGCCGTACTCGGCCGCCGCGTGCCCGCGATGGGTTTGGTGCTGGGCGCTGTCGGCTGCTTCGTGATCATCACGCTCTCGCAGGCGTCGGGGCTGCTGGGCAACCCGCATCGGGCGACGGCCGAGCCACACGTGTGGTCGGTGTTGGAAACGCAACCTCTGTGGTTGCTGGCGGCGGTGGCCGGGCTCATCCTGGGGTGCCAGGTGGTCACCCGGCACCGGTTCACGCCGGAACCGATCTATCCGGAACTGCCGCTCAGCCCGGTCATCGCCGCGATCGTGCTCGTGCTGACCGAATTGGCCGTCGCGGAGTGGCGCTTCCGTCACGGCGACGGCAGTCTCGCGCTGATCGTGACGGCACTGTGCACCCTGCTGGCCACGACCGTCGCCGCCTGGCTGCTACCACGCCGGGACGGGATCGCGATCTACCTCGCGGTCGGGCTCAGCGCCACAGGCAGCGCGGTGGGCAACGGTCCGCGACCGATATGGAGCGTGCCGCTCCTGCTGGGCCTGATCCTGCTGGGGTATCTGGTCGGCACCCGAATCCGACCGTCGAATCCCCTGATAGGCGCGGGTTTGCTCGCGGCGGTCGCGCTGTTCGCCTCCGTGGCCCCACCAGGTGGCATGCGCAATGTGGTCACGGCCGCGCTCGCCGTCGTCGCGGGGTATTGCGCGGTCTGCATCCAGCCACGAACGGCGGGCAGCATTCTGGCGATCGCCATCCTGTGGCGCCCCTCGACGGTGGCGCCCACCCGCACCGAGTCGTTCGACTGGACGATGGTGTCGCCGCACCATCTGCACGACTGGGGCCCGGTCACCGTGGTGTCGGGCTCGGAATGGGCGGCGTTCGCCATCGCGGTCGGCTGTGGGATCGGACTCGCTCTCCGCGCTCCTCGAAGAAGAAGAGCACCCACACCGCGCCGCGCTCCGTCCGACATGGCGGCGATGCGACACACGATCTCCAGGGCGTCGACGGCTCGACATGGGCGCATGGAACCGAGTTAGGCGCATACCTCCGCCTTCGCTCCGGCCGTGCGCGGGCTGAAGACGGACTACGCCCAGACAGCACCCATCAGGCGATACGTAGCGGCCAGACCGTGCTCCTGGTCGACGACTGCCTCGCTACCGGCGCGATCAAGCGCGCCGCGCTGGAGCGGTGCGGTGGCTGGGTCCGACGCGAATCGTGGTGGCCGTGCCCGCCTCCCGAGTCCACGTGCCAGGAAGTGGGTCGATCCGTGAACCGAATCGTGTGCGCGACCACACCGGGCGTCGCCTATCGGTCGCGAACCGAGCGGCGCAGCCACCTGCTTCCGCAGCATGGACCGCCAACCAGTTCGACGCGCTGATCCACATCGACGAGACCAGCGCACTGGAACCGACCAGTACCTCCCGATGGGAAGCCGGGGAACTGCCCGAAACCTACCCCTTCGCCGTGTGACCGGTCGCGCCGCCGTGGTGTGGCAGCGAACTACCGTCATGATGCGGCGCCGATATCCCGCCGTGGTGCGGCACAGGTCGACCGAGCGGCATCTGCGGTACCGGCGGCGCGGGCGGAACGAATCGCAGGATTTCGGAGAATCCCCGGAATCCACCGGGAATGGGAACGTCCAGCGGGAGATCGGGCTCGCCGACGGACGACGGCTCCGCCGCGGCGGGAGCGGCGGAAACCACCGCTGCCGCGGCCACACCAACCGCGGCGATCGCCCAGGCGGCCCACGAACTGTGTCGCGAGCGTTGATCAGGTCGAACATCGGCGTCGAACGCCATCATGCGGTCCTCCGATCTGCGTCGGCCGGCCCGGTACGATCCATCCGGTACCACGGGGCGTCACCGAGCTCGAATTCGTTCGAAACACCACGGTGCTTGCGGTCCACTGGATCCGGAGAGTCATGCTCCCGCACACACTCGAAGAGCCGGCGCGGGACACCCGACGAAAAGATCACGAAAAGACAACGAACAAGCGGCCGGTCGGCACCGGCCGCTTGTTGGCGTCCGTCAGGCTTTCGCTTGCGCCGACGAGCGAGCCGGATTCGCTTGTCCGGCCGCCTTTGGGTCGAGTTCGTCCTGTTTCGCGCGCACCCCGGCCTCGACCCGGTCGCCGAGATTCTTGTCGACATTGCGCCAGTACTCGAATGCCCGGTCCAGCACCGGCGCGCTGACGCCGTTCAGCAGGTGCCCGACGATGTTGTCCACCAGCCGCTGCCGTGCCGCGTCGTCGAGCACGTCGCGGACCATGGTGCCCGCTTGGCCCCAGTCGTCGTCGTCCCGGTGCAGCGTGTAGGCCGAGCGCACGAGCTCGCCGTCGGTGTGCCACGTCGCGGGCGGACCAGCGACGGCGGGATCGGCGTGCGGGCCGCCCTTCGAGTTCGGCACGTACACCGGATCACCCGGGTTGTGGTGCCGCAGCGCGCCATCCTTGCTGTACGAGCGGACGGTGGTGGCGTGCGGTGTATTGACCGGGAGCTCCTTGTAATTGGCGCCGATACGGTGCCGGTGCGCGTCGGGGTAGGAGAACCAGCGGGCCATCAGCATCTTGTCCGGGCTCGGCCCGGTGCCGGGTACCGAACTACTCGGCTCGAATGCCGCCTGCTCGATCTCGGTGTGGTAATCCGCCGGATTGCGGTCGAGCGTCATCCTGCCGACGTCGATCAGCGGATAGTCGCCGTGCGGCCACACCTTGGTCAGGTCGAAGGGGTTGAACCGGTAGGACTTCGCCTCGTCGAACGGCATGATCTGCATCTTCAACGTCCAACTCGGGAAATTGCCGCCTTCGATGGATTCCCAGAGATCGCGGGTGTGATAGTCGGTGTCCATCGCCGCCATCTGATCGCCTTCGTCCTGGGTGAAGAACTCGATGCCTTGATCGGTCTTGAAGTGGTACTTGACCCAGAACCGTTCCCCGGAAGCGTTCACCCACATGTAGGTGTGGCTGGAGTATCCGTTCATGTGCCGCCACGTGCGCGGGATACCGCGGTCACCCATCAACCAGGTCACCTGGTGCGCGGATTCCGGCGACAGCGTCCAGAAGTCCCATTGCATGTCGTGGTCGCGCAGATTGTTGTCGGCGCGGCGCTTCTGGGAACGGATGAAATCCTGGAACTTCATCGGGTCGCGCACGAAGAAGATCGGCGTGTTGTTGGCGACCATGTCGAAGTTACCCTGCTCGGTGTAGAACTTCAGCGCGAACCCGCGCGGATCGCGCCAGGTGTCGGGGCTGCCACGCTCTCCCGCGACGGTGGAGAAGCGGGCCAGCATCTCCGTCTTCTTCCCCGGTTGGAATACCTCGGCCATGGTGTAGGCACTCACGTCGTGGGTGACCTCGAAGACGCCGAACGCGCCGCCGCCCTTCGCGTGCGGCTGGCGCTCGGGCACGCGTTCCCGATTGAACGCCGCCATCTTCTCGATCAGATACCAGTCCTGCAGCAGGATCGGCCCATCCGGCCCGACGGTCAGTGAATGCTCGTCGCTGGGGACCGGGATCCCGGCGTCATCGGTGGTGTAGTTCGGGCCAGACATCTCTCTCCTCTCCTACGGAGCCGCAGGCAGGAGGCCGGCGACGAGACCGCGGGGACGAGCGGCGCGACCGCTTCACGACCGCGACGTGGTTTGCGGGTAGGTTCCCGCGCTCGACGAACAGCATCGCGGCCGCGGCCAGCCGAAGGCCTGTACCCGTCCCGTCGGTCCTGTCGATCGACTTCCCAGGGAACCACTGCTCAAACTAGCGCTGACCAGGCCCTCCGCGACGAGGAGCGACCGGGTCCGCGCCACCGGCGGCGCGCGATCGGTACGCGCACGACCGGCACGGGGGCTCTTCGGCGGGGCGGCCGCCGCCCGGCTAGGCTGCGTCGGCTGTCGCATGCCGAATTCCGTCCGACCACAGATTCCTTCGATGGGAAACGAAATGAAGCTCGCGCTGTGCGGGGTGCTGGTCGTCTGTACGTTGTCCGTCTCCGCGGTCGCGGCGGCGTTCCTCGTCACCGAAGCGCGTGCGCACGCCCCGCGCGGTGCCGCCAAAGGCTATTTCGCCGATCTACAGCGGCTCGGCGTGCGGACCGCGGGCGACGGCGTGACCGCGGCGCTGCTCGATCTGGGCTACGCGGTGTGCCGGGAATTGGCGGCGGGAGCGCCCGAAGCCGACATCGTTGTGCGGGTGAGCGCGCACCAATCGGTGGACGAGGCCGCCGCCGTGGTGGTGGCCGCCGAGCGGAATCTGTGCTGAACCGCCACGATCGGCGACCGAGGCGCCCCGGTCCGCGGACGTCTCCGGCCGCGAAACGGCGTGCGATGCGGGCTGACCGGAAATCCGCCTCTCCTTGGGTAGATTCCCCCGCGATGTCCAGAATCCCTGCTACATCGAGTGCGAACGACGCGGCCGACGCCGCGGTGCCCGCCGCTATGGTCGGGCGCCGGTATCGCAGCGGCGATCACTACGAGGTCGCCCGCGAGAAGATCCGTGAGTACGCCCGCGCGGTGCGCAATCGGCACCCGGCGCACTGGTCGGAGGACGCCGCGGCCGACCTCGGCTACGGCAACCTGGTCGCTCCGCCGACCTTCGGCGCGGTGCCCGGGTATCTCGCCTACGCCGAGGTGTTCGACACGATCCTGCCGGGCTACGACCTGAGCCGGACCATCCAGACCGACCAGATGATCGAATTCCACCGTCCGCTCCTGGCCGGCGACCGGATCGGTTTCGAGATGTCTCTGGACTCGTTCCGGCACGCGTTCGGCGGCGACCTCATCGTCCTGCGTCAGACCATCCTGGACCGGGACGATCGCCCGGTGCTCACGTCTCGGACCAGCTTGGTCGGGCGGGCCGACGAGGCCTTGCCTGCCTGGTTGGACGCTGTGGTGATGCACGGAGTACGCCCGGAGGCCCGGCAGCAGCGCCGGGTCCCCGACCCGCGCCGCGTGGGGAACGGCAGCGAGCCCTCCCGCGAGACGCCCGTCACATCGGCGAACCCGCGGGGACGGCGGTTCGAAGCCGTGCGTCCCGGCGCGGAACTTCCCCCACGCACACTCACGGTCAGCCAAGGCGACCTGGTCAATTACGCCGGAGTGGCGGGCGACCCGAACCCCATCCATTGGAGCACCGAGGCGGCGGCCAGGATGGGGATGGGGACGGTTGTCGCGCAGGGCATGTTCACCATCGGGCTCAGTGTGGATTTGCTCACTTCGTGGCTGGGCGACCCCGGGGCCCTGCGCTCCTACAACGTCCGGCTGACCAATCCGGTGCACGTCGGCGCGACCGGAGGCCGGATCGAGTTCTCGGGCCGGGTGAAACACCTGGACGCGGACACGCGCACCGCCACCGTCGCGGTCACCGCCGAGCACGACGGACACAAGATCTTCGGTCGCGCGACGGCCGAGGTCGTCCTCGCGTGATCGCGCGACCCGTCCGCGCCGCCGGATCGGTGTGTTTGGCCCGGAGCGACGCGGGCACGTTGGAGGCGGAGCACGCGCCCGCCGGGATCGGTGGACGCGAACTCGGCACTCGATCGAGCGGGCAACCGGCCCGCTCGCACCCGAAAGGACCGGTATCTGTCGTGGTTGTGCTTCTTGCTGTGATCGGCTCGGCTTCCCTTGCCGTCATCGCGGTCCATGCCACGGTCGTCGCACGCAGCTTGGCGGAAGTCCGCTCCCCGCGCCGTGACGGCGCGACCCGGGACGACGAGCGGAGCACCGCACGACTGACGGGCACCATGGTCTGATCTTCCCGCGCCCTTCGCGCCCAGCCTCCGCTTCTGCCCAGGTGAACACCGTCATGTCTCGGTCGGGTGGCGGATCGGATACGATCTTGCCTGCCTCTCGGTCCAGCAAACGGCCGCTGAGACAGTAGGCGTGCGCTGGTGCCGCCATTGGGGATCGGAGGCCGGGTTGTCGGTGTTCGCCGACGACGGCATCAGTGGTGTCAGTCGTTTCGTCACCACCGGACCCACGACCGGCGGTGTCCGTGCGGCGTGACGGGACAGACGACGATCCCGAGGTGATGGTCGGCGCGGATTGGCCGTGGCAGCAACCTTCGGTGCTCTTGATCGAGGACGATCCGGGGGATGCGCTGCTGGTGGAGGAACTGGTCGTGGACGGCGCGCCGGGCCTGCGACTGGACTGGGTCCGGTCGCTGGCGGAGGCCGCCGAGCACCTCGCCTCGGCCGTGCCCGACTGTGTGCTGCTGGACCTGCATCTGCCCGATGCCAACGGGCTCGAGGCGGTGGAGCGCATCCGCAAGCACACCGACCAGGTCGCGATCGTGGTGATGACCGGGCTCGATCAGGAGCAGACCGGGTTGGCCGCGGTCGCGGCGGGAGCCCAGGACTATCTGGTCAAAGGCCGGGTCGAGCCGGAGCTGTTCGGGCGCGCCGTGCGGTACGCGATCCAGCGCAAGCAGGCCGAGCGCACCAGCGCGGCCCTGCAGGCGAGCAATATGCGCGCGCAAGAGAACGCGCGGCTGGAGCGCGGTCTGCTGCCCACCCCGCTGTTGCGGGGACAGCGGGTCGTCGACGTCGTGGCGCGCTACCGTCCCGGCCGGGCCCATTCACTGCTCGGCGGCGATTTCTACGACGTCGTGCAGGACGCGGACGGCACGGTGCACGCCGTCATCGGCGACGTGTCGGGCCACGGCCCGGACGAGGCGGCGACCGGCGTGGCCCTGCGCCTGGCCTGGCGCACCCTGGTGCTGAGCGGCGTCACCGGCGCACGGCAACTGCGGCTGCTCGAGCAAGTGCTGCTGGCCGAACGCACCGGCAAGCAGACCTTCGCGACGGTCACGAGCCTGGTGTTGCATCCCGGCGACCGCCGCGCCCAGGTGCTGCGGGCCGGGCACCCGGGGATGCTGCTGCGCTCGGCTTCCGGATTGACCTGGGTCGAGGTCCCCGGCGGGCCCGCCCTGGGCTTCCTGCCCGGTCGTGCCGAGTGGCCCGTCCACGATCTGGAGCTGCCGCTGGGCTCCGGGCTGATGGTGTTCACCGACGGCCTGTTCGAAGGGCACGCCGGAACCGATCGGGAACGACTCGGTGAGCAAGGGCTGATGGAGGTCGCACGCGCCGTGCGAGCCGCGGATCCCGACTGGTTCGTCGACGAGCTGATCGGTCGCGTGGAGGCGCTGGCGGGTGCGTCCGGCGGATTGGACGACGATGTCGCCATTCTGTATCTGGGATGGAACGGCGACGGGCAAGAACAGGAGCGATGACGATGACGACCGGTCGAGCGCCGCTCAGCGCACGATTGACCGCCCAGGCCTGGTTCCAACTGGTATTGGCCGCGATGGTGCTGGTGGTGATCATCGGCACCGTGGCAGGCGCCCAGGTGATCGCGCAGACCAACCGCGTGACCGATCGGCTCATCGACAGGACGTTGCCCGCGGCGGCCGAAGCCTACCGGTTACAGAGTGCCCTGGTTAACCAGGAGACCGGTCTGCGCGGCTACCGGATCACCGCCGACCCGCAGTTCCTCCAGCCCTACCGGGACGGCACCCGGGACGAGGCGCAGTCGGCGACCCGCCTGCGCGAGCTGCTGGCCGATCGACAGCCGCTGCTCGACGAGCTCGACGCCGTGGAGCAGGCCGCACAGCGCTGGCGCGACGAGTTCGCGGAGCCGCTGGTCGCGGGGTTGGCCTCTGGATCACCCCTCGGCACCGACTCCACCACGCCGGTCCGCGGTAAGCCGCTGTTCGACGACATCCGGACACGTTTCGACACCCAGAACAGCAGTCTCGCGGCGGCCATCGCGCACGACGAGGACGAGCTGACACACACTCGCGCGGTCCGGGACGCCGTGCTGGCCGGGATGGTCGTGGCGTTCCTGCTGACCGGTGTCCTGCTGACCGTGCTGATCCGGCGCTTGATCGTCCGTCCCCTCGGGTCCTTGACGGATGCGTCGCTGCGGGTGGCGGGCGGCGACTTCGATCATCACATCGAGGCCCACGGCCCCGCCGACCTGGCGACCGTCGCGAACGCGGTGGAGAGCATGCGCCGCCGCATCGTCGCCGAGCTGGATTCCTCCCGAGCCAAGGAAGCGGTGCTCGCGGAGCAGAAGACGGATCTGGACCTGCAGGCCGTGGAACTGCGCCGGTCCAACGCCGAGCTGGAGCAGTTCGCCTACGTCGCCTCACACGATCTGCAGGAGCCGCTGCGCAAGGTGGCGTCTTTCTGCCAGTTGCTGGAGAAGCGCTACGGCGACAAGCTCGACGAGCGCGGCAAGCAGTACATCGACTTCGCCGTCGACGGCGCCAAGCGGATGCAGGTGCTGATCAACGACCTGCTCACCTTCTCCCGTGTCGGCCGCGTCACCGACCGCACCGAACCCACCGGCCTCGGCCCGTCCCTGGACAAGGCGCTGACCAATCTCTCCGCGGTGATCGATGACACCGCCGCGAGCATCCAGCGACCCGACGAGCTGCCCGAGATCATCGGCGATCCGACCCTGCTGACCATGCTGTGGCAGAACCTGATCGCCAACGCCATCAAGTTCCGCGAGCCCGACCGCGTACCGCGGATCGAGATCACCTGTGAACCGGCCGAGAACGGCAGTGGCTGGCTGCTGTCGATCTCGGACAACGGCATCGGTATCGCGCCCGAATTCGCCGAGAAGGTGTTCGTCATCTTCCAGCGGCTGCACAATCGTGAGGAGTACAGCGGAACCGGTATCGGGCTGGCTGTCTGCAAGAAGATCGTGGAGTATCACGGTGGCCGGATCTGGATCGATACCGAGTACACCGCGGGCGCCCGTTTCTACTTCACCCTGCGCACCGCCGAATCCGACCTCACCGGCCGCACCGCCGACGTACCCGCCCCCGAAGGAGCCACCGCATGACCGATCCCGGCCAGCCCATCGACATCCTGCTCGTGGAGGACGACCCGGGCGACGAGCTGATGACGCGAGAAGCCTTCGAGGACAACAAGATCGGCAACACCTTGCACGTCGCCAGGGACGGCGAGGAGGCGCTCGAATTCCTCTATCGCCAAGGACGGCACGCGGACGCCCCGCGGCCTGATCTGATCCTGCTCGACCTGAACCTGCCCAAGTACGACGGCAGGCAGGTGCTGGAGAAGATCAAAGCCGACCCCGATCTGTCGCACATCCCGGTGGTCGTGCTCACCACCTCCGCGGCCGAGGAGGACATTCTGCGCAGCTACCGGCTGCACGCGAACGCGTACGTCACCAAGCCGGTGGACCTCGACCAGTTCGTCGCCGCCATCAAACAGATCGATGAGTTCTTCGTCCAGGTCGTCCGGCTGCCGCGGCAAATCCTGTGATGGCGCTCGCCGCGGTGCCGGCGCCGGAGATTCTCACCGACGGGACCGCGGCCTTGCATGGGGAATGATCAACTGGGTATAGCTCGGGGAGAACGGCACATCCACGGCGAACACGACAGCCGAGCTCGACGGCGGTCCACGTGCTCGGCGTGGCGAGTACAGCGCACCGATCCCCGATAGGGAGGTAACGAGGTGACGGCGCATCGACGCTATCGGCGAGGCACGACGACGGGAAAACCGGCCCGCGACAGACACACTGCGCTCCCGGCGGCTGGTACGCGCTCGTGAGCGCGGGCGAGCGGGTCCCCCTACCCAACGCCGTGACGCCGCTGGAGCTGGACTTCCCCGCCGAGGCGGTGCAATTGGCCAACGTCCGGCATACCTTGCAGGAATGGCTCACCCAGTGCGGCATGGCCGCGGCCCCGGCCTACGACGTGCTACTCGCCGTCGGTGAGGCGTGTACGAATGCCGTCGAGCACGGCCATCAGGGCGACGGCGGCGTGGTCCGCTTGCGCGCGTCGATCGACGGCGAGGAACTCCGGGTGACCATTTCCGACAGCGGCCGCTGGAAACAGCCCGACCAGCAAGCCGATTCCCTGCGGGGTCGGGGTATGCCACTGATCCGCGCACTCATTCCAGAGGTCACCGTGACCGCCGGCGATACCGGCACGGTGGTCGATCTGCGCACACCCTTTTCGGCATAGTCCCGGAACCTATGCGCCACCGGGCGGATGGTTCCGCGCGTCTCGCAGACGGACGTTGTCGGCCTGCAACCGGTCGTTGGCCGCGTGCAGCCGGTCGTTGTCCGCGTGCAGGTCGGCGTTCGCGTCCTCCAAGTCGAGAATGCGGCGGATGCCTGCCAGGTTCGCTCCCGTGGCGACCAAGTCGGTGATTCGCCGCAGCCGGGCCAGATCGTCGCCGCTGTAGCGGCGGGTGCCTCCGTCGCTGCGCGCAGGGGTCAGCAATCCGTGACGCTCGTAGAGCCGGAGCGTCTGCACCCCGATTCCGGCCAGTTCGGCAGCGACCGAAATCCCGTACACCGCTTGGTCGGGATCCGGCAGATGCCCCGAGTCGCCCCTGTCCTGCGCCATCCATCCTCACTTCACTTCGGCCGACAGATTTCATAGTTTAGCGCCTTGCGCTCAACTTCCTCTGGTGGTACAAAAAATCTATGCCAGACAACAGAGGTTATCTGGCCCCTACTATGGAGAATGGAGTGAGTTGGAGGTGGCGACCATGCTGATGCGCACCGATCCGTTCCGCGATCTGGACCGTCTGACGCAGCAGGTGTTCGGCACGAAGGCGCACCCCGCGGTGATGCCGATGGATGCCTGGCGCGCCGGCGAGGAGTTCGTCGTGGAGTTCGACCTGCCCGGCATCGATCCCGAATCCCTGGACCTGGACATCGAGCGCAATGTGGTGACGGTACGCGCGCGTCGTCCCGAACTGGACACGGGCCGGGAGATGATCGCCGCGGAACGCTCTCGCGGCGTGTTCAGCCGTCAGCTGTTCCTGGGCGAGAACCTCGACACCGACAAGATTCGCGCCGACTACACCGACGGCGTTCTTCGCCTCACGATTCCTGTGGCAGAGAAGGCCAAGCCACGCAAGATCGAAATCGGCCGCGGTAACGGGCACAAGGCGATCGACGTCTGAAGCCGCGTAGACCGCAAGACTCCCGCACAATCGAAAGCGAGGTGATGTCGCAGCCAGTGATATCGGAATCAATCCGCGAAGAGTGTCATTCCCGCTTTTTCGGGCGGGCCCGGAATACCGGGCCCGCCTCACGCTGATATATAGAAGATGTTATCGCACAAGCGGTTTCGTGCTACCGGAGCGTACTTGATGGAGCATCCTATTATGGCAGCCACCGATTCACCCGACCCCGTGCTCCCGGCGGCCGAGGCCGGAGCCGGGATTTCCTCCGACGCCGCGATCATCTGGCCCGACCCCAGTCCGCTGGACGCTTGGTGGCGGCGGATCATGCATTCCGATCCGGTGCGCCGCAGCGCTGCGTGATCCGGCCTCTATCCTTGACTTTCGTGACCGAACAGCCCTACCACCCCCGTGGCGCGGCGGAATACTGGCGCCGCGGCACGGTGGTCTGGTTCAACATCGAGAAGGGCTTCGGGTTTCTACAGCCCGAAGACGATCCCACGCCGGTTTTCGTGGAGTACACCAGCATCGAGACCACGGGATACAAAGCGCTGCACGCGGGTCAGCCTGTGGTGTTCACCGCCGCCATGCGCAAGCGCGGCCCCGAGGCCACGGCGGTGCGCCCGGTGCTGCCCGACGCTTGACCACGGCCCTGAGCCCGGCGGCAACGGTCAGAAGACCGTGCCGACGTCATTGGCCGCCAAGGTGTCCAAAGCGCGCTCGGCAATAGCGGCAATCGTCATCGACGGGTTGCACGCCGCGGTGTTCCCGGGCATGAGCGCACCGTCGAGCACGTACAGGCCCCGCTGGCCGTGCACCCGGCCCTCCAGATCACAGACGGCTCCCATACTCGCACCGCCCAAGGGGTGCCAGGTCGACGGGAACAGCAGGTTGGTGTCGGTGAGAATGCTTGCCGGACCGGCGATCCGGTGGGCCGAGGGACCGATGTAATTGTCCTGGATGTGGCTGTCACCGTCCTGCGGCCACTGCAGAATCGCGTCGTCGCGGGCCGCGTCGTAGACAAAGTGCCCACGACCGTCGCTGACGCCGTACCCGACCATCATGGTGCTGTTGGCATCGGCGCCCATGGGCGGGATGGACGCCTGGATCAGGGTGTGAGCGGAGTGCGGGTCGGACCAGTTCTTGCTGCCGTAGACCACTGGACCGCCCTGCTCCGCACCGAAACTCGCGGTCGGATCGGTCCACAGGTAGATGCGGTCGGCGTTGGTGCCCCAGCCTTCGCCGAGTCCGTCGGGCAGATCGGAGATCAGGCCTTTCGCCGAGGCGCGCACCAGCAGTCTTGTGGTGTTGAGACTTCCGGCCGCCAGCACCAGCGCACCGGCGGTGATGATCTTGTTCTCCAGTACGGCGCCGCTGGTGTCCAGGCGCTCGACGTGGACGATCCACTTGCCGTCGGCGGCACGCTCGACATCGGTGACCTGGTGCAGCGGCTCGACCGTCACCAGGCCGGTCGCCTCGGCGGCCGCGATGTAGGTGACGTCGACCGAATGCTTGCCGCCGTTGTTCACCCCCATGGCGCCGTCGCCGTTGGTGTAGGAAGGCTTCATCTCGCCCCGTAGTTCGGCCAGGGCGAAGTTCCAGTCGATGGGCATCGGGATCTTCGACAGCGGAAGCCCGGCGCGGCGCACATGGTCGGCGAAGACCCGCGCGGCCGCGTAGTTGGGACTGGCGATCAACTCGTCCGGGGCGACGGCCAAGCCGAGCATGCGTGCCACCCGCGGGTAGTGCACCCGATCCATCGTCGCCCAGTCCAAGGCCTCGGGGAAGTGGGTATCGAACACCTCCCGCGTCGGTTGCAGGGACATCCCTTGATAGACCAGCGATCCCCCGCCCACGCCCGCCGCGCACAGCGCGGTCATATTGGTACCGGGCACCGCCTCGACGAGTCCGGTGTACGGCTCGAAGACCAACGGCTTGCCGAACAATACGGGGCTGGACTTGTACCAGAGCACCCGCTTGTCCAGCGCCGAAGCGCGCGGGAAGGTCTCCGCGTCCGGGCCGGTCTGCCAGCGCAGACCACGTTCCAGCACCAGGACCCGAACTCCGGCCTCGGCCAGGCGCAGGGCGGTGACACCACCGCCGAACCCCGATCCGACGACGACCACCCGATGCTCCTCCCGGGTGAGCGGAACGCTGTTCACCCGCGCGGCGATCGGACTCGTCGTGTTCGCGTAGCGGGAGGCGACCACGAGACCGCCCGCCGCGGCTGCTCCGGTCAACAGTGACCGGCGCGAAATTGCTGACATCACACACCCTCGAAGATCGGACGCGAGCTCGGATCTCGCGCGGCCCACCATGGCCGCTAGGGGACAGTAATATAACCGGACATACATGTCCGGTCATGGCCGGATCTGTAGCAGAGGTCACAATCGCTTCGGAGGGGGTCCGGTGCTGCGCGCGAGGCGTGGACGGCCGCCACCGCGCTGCCGGCCGGAGCACCACGCGCCTGCGCGTGGGCGCACTGGTGCTGTGCGACAACATCCGCCATCCCGTACCGCCGAGAACGCTTGGCCGCAAACCGATATGGCGGTACGCATCGCCGGGTCCACCGCGGCCACCCACAGGCCCGGCGACGCGGCGGACACGACGCGGGTCTGCCTCGACTACCTGTTCCGGTCGGCGTGGAGCCTGGCGGGCGGCAGCACCGAGATGGCGCGCAACGTCATCAGCGAACGCGTGCTCGGCATGCCCCGCGAGTTCGCCGCCGATCGCGACGTTCGGTTCAACCAGGTCGGAAACGGCCGATGACCCGCGCGAATCGAGTAGTCGGCTACCCGTGCTCCGATGGCCGACGTCCGCGACCATTCAGCCATGTCAGACAACATCTACGCCGGCGCGTCGGTTCAGGTCTACCCGCAGGACGCCCCACTGAGTCACCCGCACGCCTGCGTCAACGGCTTCCTCGACTACGTCGCGAAGTTCAACACGATCAATTTCCACGCCAAGGACGACGACGTCCGGGAATGGCGCTACGACAAGGAGTACGACAACTGGCAGGACCGCCTCGGCATGGACTCGGTGAAGGTCTTCTATCACTACGCGCACAGCACGACCATGGACGACGGCGTGTTCCTCACCGCGATGGGCCGGACCTGGGACGACACCATCTACGCGTGGTCGGATCGGATGAGTTTCGGTGACCAGCGGTTGCGCTACTTGTTCCTCCACGGATGCGAATCGTTGCGAATGCACGACGGGCACAGCCCATTTCGCACCTGGCATACGCCGAACCTGGGCGCGCGGATGCTGTTCGGGTTCGACAGCCTCACCTTCGACACCGATCAGCAGGGGACGCGGTTCTTCAAGGAGTGGAACACCGGCAAGTCGTTCAGCCAGGCCTGGCAGGACGCCGCGCTGTCGATCTTCCACAACGATCACCGGGTGTCCTCGGCGGCATGCGGCGCCACCGTCCGGGAGGCACAGGATCGGCTGTGGAACGAGCGTCTCTTCTTCGGCGAGCCGGTGTCGGACAATTGGTACTGGTGGCGATGGGCGGGCCAGGTCCCCATCGAGGTCGACCTCGGCATTCACGTTCCTCGCCAACCGTGGTCGCTGCGCTTGTCGCGCCGTCGCGCCGACGCGGATACCGCCGCCGAGCTCGCCGAACGGTTCGGTCTGCGGGCCGTGCTCGCCGAGCCTGCGTCGCCCACAGCCGAGGAATACTATGCTCCGGTCGAATTCGAACCGCGGCTGGTCATGCATCCGGACGGCGCGTACCACGTGTTCTACGCCGAGCCGGACCGCACTGCCGACAGCATCGCACCACAGGAGGTTCGGGATATCGCCGATCGCGCGGTCCGGCAACTCGACCTCGGCCACGACCTGGCGTTGGCCGGCATGTCGGCCACCTTCCACGGCGGTGGCAGCCGCGACGGTGACGAGGTAGCGGCATCGGTGGCCGAGTACACCCTGCACTACCGCCAGGTCTACGACGGCGTCGCCGCGGTGGCAGGCGGCGATGGTCAACTGAGCGTGACGCTCGACCCGACCGGTCGGCTCTGCTCGATATCGGACACGACAGTCCCGATCGCGGGCGCCGACGAGACCCGCCCGCCATCGGGCGACGATTTCGACGCCGTAGCGGCTCTGGACGCGGCGACCACCGCGCGAGCCGAACGTCTGCGCGACGGCGCGCGCTCGACCGTCGTGCCCGATTCGCTCGAGGTCGGCTACCGCTTCGATCGCGACGCCGCGGTCGTGGTCGCCCGGCAGGCGGTCGAGATCACCTCCAGTGACCGCTTCCGGATCCGCGACGTCGTCGAGATCACCGTCTGAGCCGGGCCCGGCGCCCTTTTTCCCGCGTATTCCGGGTCTCAGCCCGGGATGGTTTTGTCGACCAGAACGAAACGCGCCCACCCTCACCTACGTCGACAGGCGCGGATTCATCCCGGACCCGGCGGAGTCAGGGCGCGCAGGCAGAAGCCCGTGACGCGCTCGACGTCGCCGGGAACGGGCTCGCCGTGTCGGCGCAACCGCTCGGCGAGCGTACCGATGGTCGCGTGAGCGATCAGTGTCGCGCCGGAATCCGGTGCGGCGCTGCCCAATTCCGCGAGCGTGTCGCGCAGTAGCCCGGCCGGCGCGGTGTCCACCACATCAGGTCCGGCCGTCAACCCCAGGCCCGGCCCAGCGGCCCTCCAGAGCACAGCCAGTGTCGCGGCCGCGGGCCGTGGTGGCGTGCGTGGTGCCACAGGCGGGCGCGGCGGTGGACGACTGCGGGCTTTCCTGGGTGAGCGGCTGGCCGGCTATAAGGTGCCGCGCCACGTGCTGCTGTTCACCGAGGAGGACATGGCGCTCACCGCCTGCGCCAAGATCAAGTCCAGCGAATTGCGGCAGCCGGCCGCGAAGCCGCTGGCCGGCTGGCGGCCCCTATCCGCTGCGCCGGGGCTCGCGTCGGCACCGACTTCACACCGCTGCTTCGAGCTGCTATACATTAGGGGAGGCTTACCTCGTTAGTCGAGGCTAACCTCAGCGATAAAGTGACCTGGTTGTGAGGCTTCATGTATGTCTGCATCTGTAACGCGGTGTCCGAAGGTGACGTGCACACCTGCGTTTCGGCGGGCGCCGACAGCATCCGCCAGGTGAAGAACGCCTGCGGATGGAAGCCCGGTTGCGGCAGCTGCACGGCGCGATTGGCCGAGGTGATCGGCCGCGCGCGGGCATCCACCGGAGCGCAGCCCTCGGCCGCCTGAGCCGACACACCAGGCGGTCTGCCCGCCGCTGCGCGCATTTTGTGCCACGATCGCTGCTATGGACGGCGACAAGGACATCGTTGCGCTGCTCAACGAGCAGCTGACGGCCGAACTCACGGCGATCAACCAGTACTTCCTGCACGCCAAGATGCAGGAGAACTGGGGCTTTACCAAGCTGGCCCGGCACACTCGGCACGAGTCCATCGATGAGATGAAACATGCCGAGATCCTCACCGATCGAATCCTCTTCCTGGAGGGCCTGCCGAACTACCAGAAGCTCAACCCGCTGCGCATCGGGCAGAGCGTGCCCGAGCAGTTGCGGGCCGACCTGCAGATCGAGATGGAAGCGGTCGAACGGCTGCGCCGTGGCATCGAGTTGATGCGTTCACGCGGCGACGTGACCTCCGCTCGTATCTTCGAGCAGATCCTGGAAGACGAAGAACAGCACGTCGACTACCTGGAAACCGAACTCGATCTGGTGGAGAAACTCGGCGAGCCGCTGTACCTCCAGCGCTTCACCGAGACTCCGGACGACTGATCTGCCCCTACCGGTGCGCCTCGGAGAGGCAACGTCGCGGGCGCCGATCCGGACCGGGCTCGCGCCATGGCCCGCCGCATCCGGGCGGGTTGGGTCACCATCAACGACGCCTTCGACTTCCACGCACCCTTCGGCGGCTATCGCAAGAACGGAAACGGCCGGGACCGGGGTGAATTCGGTTTCCACGACTACTTGGAGACCAGGGCATCCTCGGGTACGCGCCGGACCGTAGTCGGGGATGAGGCCGACGACCACAGCGGCGCCGGGCGTCTAGCGACGGGACACGCCCGCCCGATCGACCGGCGGTCGCCACGGCTCGGTCAGCCTTCGGGCCAGACGTCCTTCAGCAGCAGCGCGGCTTCGGCAGACTGGCGCACGCCCGCCGAATACGCGGGAGCCAGCGCCGCCGAGTCGAACACGTCGATTCCGAACGCGGCGATGGCTTCCTCATCGGGGACAATGGAAACCTCTGTCGCCGAGCCCAGCTCGCGATCGCTGGGGATGCGCGGGAACATGTGCGCCAAGGGTTCGAGGATCACCACGACATCCGCGCCCGCGGCCAGGTCCGCGTTGACCGGCGAGCGCAACCCGCCGTCGAAGTAGTGGCGGCCGTCGATCGGGATCGGCGGGAAGACGCCGGGCACCGCGGTGCTGGACGCCAGCGCTTCGGGCAGCGACGCCGCGCCGTCCTTGGTCCATGCCCGTAATTCACCGGTGGTGATGTCGATCGCGGTCACGACGAGATCGCGCGACGGCCACTGCGCCACACCGGCCAGCCCGCCGATGCGCGCGACGTGCTCGTCCGGATCACCGGCCTGCGCGGCCAGCGCCAGCTCCCCCGCCCGGCGGCGTGCCTGGGCCGGATCCTGGCCAGGGGCGCGCAGCACGGCGAATATCTCCGCGATTCGCGCCGGATCCGCCCGCACCGGCGCCGCCGACGTGGACGGCGGCCGCAACAAGCGCGCCGGATCGCCACCGTCGGCCAGGACCGCACCGACCACCGACCCGGCGGAGGTTCCCACGAACCGGTCGGCCAGCGTCAAGTCGATACCGTTGTCCCGCAACCCTGTAGCCAATCCCGCCAACCACGTCAGACCGACCGGACCACCCCCGCCCAGCACCAGCGCGACCGAGAAACCCTTGGATGACACCGTGTCCGACATGACGCCAGCCTATCCGCACCGGCCCCGGCCGACCGCTTGCTCATTCGTCCGACCTGTCAATCGGGCCCCGCGATCTCTCAACGGTGATAGATCTCCACGACAGCGTTACCGACCACCCCGACGAGACCGGGACCCCAGTTGTCGTGCGCTGCCCGTTCGGCGTGAAAGGGTACTGAGCTGGACGTAGGAACCGACCGCGTACAGCGGGAAAGGCCCCGACTCGTACGGTTGATGATCGGCGAGTGAACGCGATCCAACGGGCCCGCACATCATCTCGCCACGGGGCTCGGCCGGTAACCGGTCAGCTTTGTTTGCGCTGCCGCTCCCGCAACACGTGGGAGCGCAACCGTGAGAATCCCTTGACCCGCACGCTGCGCAGATGGCGCAGAAGGAATTGGTCGTCGTCATCCAGAGCCGCGGCGGCGCCGTCGTCGAGGAGGACGGTCCCAGGACGGGCCACGCCGGTCAGCCGAGCGGCGACGTTCACCACCGTGCCGTAGAGGTCGCCGAAGCGGGTCAGGACGGGCCCGTACGCCAGGCCCATCCGGATCTGGGGCATTTCCGGAACAGTCTGCGCCGCGCGGGCCACCGCCGCGTGCATCGCCAGGGCGATTCGCGCGCCGTCGCGGGCGTTCTCGGCGGCGAACATCACCTCATCGCCGACGTTCTTGATCACCCAGCCGCCGTGGGCGGTGACCGCTTCTGTGGTGGTGGTCTCGAATGTCTCCAGCAGATCCGTCAACTCGTCGAGATCGAGGTGACGGGAGAGCCGGGTGTAGCCGACCATATCGGCGAAGCCGACGAGCAGTTGCCGTGTGGCGCCGTCGGATTCGAGTGAGCGGCTCAGCGCCGCGGCGAGATGTCGTTGCCACGCGTACTGCTGCAAATTGGTGAGCACCGCGATGGTCCGGGCCGTGGCCTCGCGGTTCGATTCGGACATCGACTGCCCGCCTTCGGCGGCGATGCGGCTGCCGATCTCACGGGCGATCAGATCCGCCTGCCACTCGGCCAGCCGCGCCATCGCCTGACCGACACTGCGGGCGGCGGCGATCTGACTCTGCTCGCTCGCCCCCGCGACCGGGTCCATCGCGGTGAAGTGGCGCACCGCGGCGATGTCGGCATCGGTGAACACCACGTCGTCGTCACTCGCCGCGGCGGGGAAACCGAGTGCCACCCACAGCTTCTTGGCACGTTCGACAGACACTCCGGAAAGCTCGGCCACCTGGGCACGCGTGTACCGTCGTGGGCCGCCGAGCAACGACTGCTCGACCACAGCGTCGACCACGTCGGTCACCTCACCGGATTCGATCACCCCGCCAGTACAACACATGCGGCGGCGACCGGCGCTCGATGATTCAAGCCCAGATTCGCGACAGCGCCGAACGGGAGTACGTCTGCTGGGGCGTCACGGTGATCAGGTCGCACACCTCGACGAGGTCGCCCGGTACCGCATTGCCGAAGTGGTGCAGACCCGGTGCGATCACGGCGTCGACGCCGAAGGTGCGGACCACGTCGACGAGGCGATCCACCGGTGCGTCGGTGCCGGCGCCGAAGGTCACCGTCTTACACAACTCGTAACCCAGACGTTTGGCCAGACTCCGCATCTGCGCTTCGTCCCAATCCTGGGACACACCCGAGACGTCCTTGCGGAGATATCCCAGAGCGGGTGGTTTGGCCCTCATCGGTACTCCCTTGCCGCGTTGCCGAAGTAGTCGAAACGCCTGCACTCCTGCGGCTCGCGCGGTGTCGGCGCATCGAATTGCAGGCTGAGCAAGTTATTGACATCATATGTTGTCAACAGCAGTCGATGTCAACATGTGAGGCGTTCGGCAAAGCGGCTTTCCGGCGTCGCCCGCACCGAGGGTACCGCCGAAGGCCGAGCTGCGCCGGTTGCGCCGCTCGGCGATGAGATACGTTGAATCACAATACTTTTCGATAACAGAACGGACACAGGGTGGTGTCGGGACGCACCTACGGACCGGCGGGCCGTTCACATGGGCGACGCGGCCGATGCGTCGGGCTATTCCAGAATCCCGGTCTGCCTGCCCGCGCCGGGAGCCTGGGTCAGTGGCCGCCGCGCCAAGACCGCACCGAGGGCGATCATGCCCGCGCCGAGTACGAAATGCAGCCAGTTGTCGGCCGTATCGAGCGGCACGAAGTTCGCGTCGCTGCCGGGGTTCACGACAAGTCCGTACAGCCACAGCACGAGATAGAGGGCGCCGCCGCCGAGGAGGAACGCGCGCGCCGACGGAGCGGTGCGGGCGGCCAGCACTCCGGCGAGGCCGAAAGCCAGATGGACCGCGTTGTGCAGCACCGACACGCTGAACAGACCGAGCAACTGGGCCTGCGAGTGATGTCCCGCCCAGTCGAGTTCGCCGTAATCGGTCGTGATCCCCGGAATGAACCCCAGGATGCCGACCAGGAGGAACGCGGCTCCTACCGCCATGGCGGCGACCTGAAGAGGAGACCGCCGATCCCTTGTCGCGCCCGGTGTGGAATTGGACATCGCCGAACCAGCCCTTTCGGTGTGGGTGGACCTCCGTCCCCACCGTGCTACCCGGGTGACAACGAGGCAAACAGCGGCAGCCCAGCCCGGGGGGACGACATCGCCCCGCAGCGAACGGCCGAGTCCGCCCATCGCCCCTCGCGACGAACGAACGGGACATGGTCGCGCTGAGACGCCACCCACATACCCCGGGACAGAGGCACTTTCGTGATTCGCATCTCCTCCGATCGGCGCGCCGAAAGCCACGGCGGCGAAAACATCGGCGTTCGCGCTGGTCATTCCGTTCGCAGCGGGATAGGTCGCGGCTTTCGGACACGACTGCGGAGGCATCGGCCCCGCACCGCGGACTCGCGCGCGCCATCCGCGCGGTGAATACTGTCGGCGACTCGAAAACAACTGTCCGCCTTGGTAAGCCGACGCAGTCTGTCAACCGGATGGTGATGCCAGGGAGGCAAGGACCGTGTTGGTCTGGTGTGTTGTGACGATGATCGTGATCGTTCTGCTGGGAGGAGCGGCGTCGGCGATGGCATGGGATCCGCGGGGGCGTCGCCGCTCCGCCGCCGCTACGCCGGTTCCGGTGTCGGTGACCTCGGAGTCCACCGTGCCGAACCCGGGCGAGTGGCCGCGCACACGGTGAACGCGCGTCCGGCCCGCAAGCGGGATACCCGGACGAGGGCGCGGGCGCGGTAGCGACGATGCGCAGGCCGCTGCCGCCGGAGGCGCGTTTGCGGCCGCATTGCTCGCCCAAGCGCCTTCCGTCATCAGCGGCTTACTCGGAATCTCTCGAGCGCATTCTGTTCGCACGAAGGTGCGGTCGTAGCCTTCCCCGGATCGGGATCGCACCACCGAGCGTCGATCCGACGAAAAGAACTGTTTTGCAGGGATGTTCATCGGACAAAGCACTTCGATTCGTCGAGGCGGAAAACGCCGGGGTCGGTCTGCATCCAACTCGGCGATAAACCACGGCTCACTGGCGGCAAGATCGTCCGCACCACCGCCGAACTTTTGCTGGGAAGCATCGTCGTCCCGCAATTTCCGATCACGCTGATCGAGTTCATTGCTGTCGGTCCACGATCCAGGGCACGGTTGTCCAGGGCAGGCAGGCGGTTGGAGGCGTGGTGGCGAATGGATCAGCCCGGACATTCCGGTGTCCGGGGTCATGAGCTACGGAAAAGGCGCACTGCTCGCCGCGGCCGCCGACAGCGAGGCCGGGCAGGACCCCCGCACCCTGCGCAGCGGGTTGGCGATCATGCTGCGCGGGTGCGGGCGGGCACCGGGCGCCGCCGCGGTCGCGATCGGCTCCGGCCTGGTGAACGCGTGCTGCATGGTGCTCGCCGCGAGAGCCGTCGGATGGAGTACGGAGCACGTGGTGGTCGCGAGCTTCGCCGAGGGCCGTTTCCTGGCGGGCGCCGCCGCGACCGGTGCGGCCTTCGTGCTGGCGGTCTCGCTGCTGCGCATCGCGACGATCATCCTGCGCGGTGTGGCGACCGGCACGGTGCAATACCGCAACGAGGCCCAGACCCGCAAAGCCGTGGTCGCGCAATACCTGCGGCTCGGCATCGCCTGGCATCGCCGCAGGCCGGCCGGGCAATTGGTCTCCCGCGCGATCTCCGACGTCGAGACGGCCTGGGATCCCATGCAGCACTACCCGTTCGCGGTCGGTATGACCGCCATGCTGCTGTTGGTCATGGTCGACATCGCGCTTGCCGATCTCTGGCTCGCCTTGATCGCGCTGGTGCTCATCCCGCTGGTGCTGGCCGCGAATCTGCTCTACCAACGGGTGCTCGCACCGCGGGCCCGCGCGGCTCAGCAGCAACGAGCACTGGTCAGCGGGCTCGCGCACGAGGCCATCGCCGGACGGCAGGTGGTACGCACCCTCGGCATCGGCGATCGGGAGATCGATCGTTTCGCGGCCGCCGCCGACGACTCCCGCACGGCGAACCGGCGTATGGGCAACGCGAGCGCCGTCTTCGACCCCGCGATCGAGCTGATGCCACCCCTGGCGGCGCTGGCCATCCTGGCCGTCGGCGTGGCACGGGTCGACGCCGGGCTGCTCGGCGTCGGCGCCCTCGTGGAGGTGATCTACCTGCTCATCACCACCGCGATTCCGCTCAACGTCATCGCCCGCTTCCTCGGCGTGCTACCGCTGGGCGTGGCGGGGCAGACCCGGGTCGACCACGTACTCACCGCCGCCGACCGCCCGGCGCACGGGCAGCTCCCACTCGGCGCGCACGATCGCGGCGTCGCCGTGCAGCTCGCCGGAGCCGGTTACGGCTACACCGGCGACACCCGCGCGGTGCGCGACCTGACCGTACGGGTGCGTCCCGGCGCCGTGCTGGCGGTGGTCGGCGCGACCGGCGCGGGCAAGAGCACGCTGCTGGCGCTGCTGGCGCATCTGCTCGAGGCCGACCGGGGCGCCGTCGCGCTCACCGGGGTCGACACCCGGCTCCTCGCGCCGGACGCGGTGCGCCGCCGGACCGCGCTGGTCACCCAGAACGCCTTCCTGTTCGCCGACACCGCTCGCGCCAACATCACCCTCGGCGCCGCGGCCTCGGACGAAGAGATCGAGCGCGCCCTGCGCATCGCCGACGCCGCGGGGTTCGTCGGCCGCCTTCCCGACGGCCTGGACACCCACCTCAGCGACACCGTGCAACTCTCCGGTGGTCAACGTCAGCGGTTGGCGCTGGCGCGGGCCGTCTTCCGCCGCCCCGGCCTGCTGCTGCTCGACGACGCCACCTCCGCGCTGGATCCCCTGGTGGAGCGGACCGTGGTGGAGGCGCTGCGCGCCGAGTACGCGGGCGACGACCGCCGCACCACGGTGGTGCTGGTCGGGCATCGCGCCGCAACGGTCGGGCTCGCCGACACCGTGGTTTTCCTCGCCGGTGGACGCATCGTCGCGCAGGGACGGCACGAGGACCTTCTCGCTACCGAACCGGCGTATCGCGCGCTGCTCGGCGCATACCGCGCGTCCGATCAGACCGACACCATGGAGCCGGCGTGGTGAACACGCGCACCACCGAGCCGACCGGACCCGACTACCGCACCACCGGCCTACTGCGCCGCGTGCGCCGCGACACCGTGCTGTCCCGCCGCACTCTCGCGGTGATCTTGCTACTGGCCGTCGTCGCGGCCTCCGGCCGGATCGTCATCCCCGTCACCATCCAATACGCCCTCGACCACGCGCTGCTCGGTGCGACCGACCAGGCCACCCGCGCACGGGTCGTGACCGGCGCCGTGTTCGCCGGAGTACTCGCGGTACTGCTGGCGATGCTCGCTTCCGCGTTGATGAACCATCGGGTCATCCGCACCGTCGAGCAGGCACTGCTGGATCTGCGGGTGGCCGCCTTCGCCCGCATCCTGCGCCTTTCCCCCGCCGATCCCCGCGCGGATTCCGGCGGCGCTCTCGTCGCACGCGTCACCAATGACGTCGACGTGGTCACGCTGTATGCCCAGTCCGGCGGAATCACACTGGTGCAGAACATCTCCCAGATGCTGCTGGCGCTCGTGGTGATGCTGGTCTACTCGTGGCCGCTCGCGCTGCTCGTGCTGTTGATCGGCATCGGCGTCCCGGTCGCGGGCCACACCCTGCAGAAGTGGGTGGCGCGCCGCTTCGATGCCGTGCGCCGAAGCATCGGCGAACTCTACGGCGGCCTGCTGGAAGTGCTCGTCGGCATCGACACCATCCGCGGCTACGGCATCGAGGAACGGATGCGAGCCCGCGCCGACGCGCAGATCGACGCCGTGCTCGACGCCCAGCGGCGCACCCTGTGGCCGATGGGATTCAACGTCTCCATCGGCGAGGTCGCCAGCGGGCTCATCACCACCTCGGTCGTGGTGGCGGGCACCGCGGCCGGAATGGGCGTGCTGGGACCGGGACTCGGGCTCAGCGCGGGCGATATCGTCGCCTTCCTGTTCCTGGTGACCTTCTTCGTCCGCCCCATGCAGTTCGCCGTCAGCAGCCTCGCCGACGCCCGTGACGCCGAGGCCGGCCTGCGGCGCGTGGTCGAAATCCTGGATATCCCCGAGGAATCCACGGCGGCCCGGCGCACAACGCTGCCATCCGGCCCGGCCACCGTGGAACTGCGCGGCGTCGGCTTCCACTACTCCCCCGACCGGCCCGCGTTACGCGGCCTGGACGTGCGTATCGCGCCCGGCGAGCACGTCGCGATCGTCGGCGAGACCGGCTCCGGCAAGAGCACTTTCGCGAAACTCGTGACCCGGCAACTGCTGCCGACCAGCGGCACGCTCACCCTGTGGGGTGTCGACCTCACCGAGATCGCCGACGAAGCGCTCACCCGGCGGGTCGCGATCGTCCCGCAGGACGCCTTCCTCTTCGATCGCACCGTGGGCGAGAACATCGCGCTCGGTCGCGCGGGCGATTCCCGCGACGCCGTGCTCGACGTACTGGCCCGGCTCGGGTTGCAGGACTGGGTGCGGACTCTGCCGCAGGGACTGGAGACCCCGGTCGGCCAGCGCGGCGAGGCTTTGTCGGCGGGTGAACGCCAGCTCGTGGCCTTGGCCAGGACCGCATTGGTCGATCCGGATCTACTCGTCCTCGACGAGGCCACCAGCGGCGTCGACGCAGGCACCGACGTGCGGGTGCAACATGCACTGGCGCGCCTCACTCGCGGCCGCACCACCCTCACGATCGCGCATCGGATGCACACGGCCGAGACCGCCGACCGGGTGCTGCTCTTTCACGAGGGCCGGATCACCGAGGACGGCACCCACACCGAACTGCTCGAACGCGGCGGGCGCTACGCCCGCCTGCACGCGGTGTGGGCACGCGATACCGTGTCGGCCTCGCGACGAATTCCCACCGACGTCGGCGGGTGATCCGGGACAGATCGGGCGATCACGAAAACGGCCGAGGCGGTCGCACCACACCGACGAAGTTCGTGCGATGGGTGACGCCACGCCTCGGCCGCCATTGCGACGAGCGGCTCAGCTGACGGAGACGCTGCCGCCCTTGGGCAGATATCCGATCTTCTCCACGGGCAGCTCGCCGACCACGGAACCGGTGCAGTCCCTTCCGGAGTACAGCGTGACGGCACGATCGGTGCTGTTGACGACGGTGATCTGGAACGTGGTGTAGAAAAGTCCGTCGGTGTTCAGGCAGCCCACCGGATCCGCGTGCAGTTCGCCGTTGATCCCCAGCGTGCCGACCGCGGCCTGCGCCGTCCCCGCCGACAGCATGGCCGCGGCCCCCGCCAGGGCCAGCGCACCGACAAACCCAGCAGTACGAATCATTCGTGCCTCCAGTTCTTTTCGATGTCGACCAACCCCGAAGCCGACGTCTGGTGAAAATGCGCCTGTGATTCTGTCACGAGTTCCAGCAGGACGGAACCGTGCTGGTCGGACGCACTGCAGACACGGCGCCGCCCGGCTGGGCACCGGTGGCGCCCCGCCGAGCGGGATCGCGATCAGGCGACAGCGCCCTCGGCGTGAAGGGCCTTGACCTCCCGGCGCACCCCGAACGCCACGATGATCTCCACGAGGCCGACGATGATCAGCCACACTCCGGCCAGGAGGGCCAGCGTGGCCACCGACTGCACCGGCCAGACGATCAGTACGACACCGGCCGCCGCGGTGACGACCCCGAAGAACACCTGCCACCAGCGTCCCGGCATCTCCGGTTCGGAGATGCCGGCCACCAGCAGCGCGATCCCACGAAACAGCCAGCCGATGCCGATCCACAACCCGAGCAGCAGCAACGAGGCCAGTTCGTCGCGGAAGCAGAACACGCCGATCACGATGGACACCACGCCGATGATGAACGCCAGCACCCGCAGGCCGGTGCTCGCCGGTGCGGCGAAGGCCGCGACCAGCTGCAGGAAGCCGGTCACCACCAGGTAGATGCCGAAAACGATGCCCGCCGCCGCCAGAGTGATGTCGGGCCAGACCAGGATCACGATGCCGAGGATCACCGCGAAAATGCCGGTCAGCAGGATGGTTTGCCACCCACGGCGGGCAAGAGACTGCAAGGGACCCTCTACCACGCTGTTTGTCGTCATTCCCTGATGCTATAGCCGCTCCACATGAGTTTTCTGGACATTTGCCGAGCAGGATTCCCTGTGGCTTTCCGGTAGGCGCGACAACGTTGCGCGGTGTGCACGTTTCGCTGTTCGCACGTCCGGGTAGTTATCCCTTAGTGACTCTTCGTTGGCGCCCCTGGGGTGAACGGGTGGGTCGGGGTTCGGTGAGACTCGGGTGGCTAGGAGAAGAGGGTGGCGGTTCTGCTCGTGTTGCAGGCGCGTGGGCTGGGTGATCTACTCACCGCGGTCCCGGCTCTACGTGCGCTGCGCCGGGCCAAACCGCGCGATCGCATCGTCTTGGCGGCACCGCTGCGACTCAAACCGATCGTCGACCTGATCGCCTCGGTCGACGCCTTGATGCCGACCGCCGATCCGAGCGGCTTCCGCTGGGACGCGCCTCCCCCCGAGTTGGCGGTCAATCTGCACGGCTCGAGCGCCGAAAGTATCGTCACGCTGTCCAAGACCAGGGCCGAGCGCATTCTCACCTTCCGCCATCCCGCGTTCCCCGAGTTGCCCGGCCCGGAGTGGGAACCGGACATGCATCAGGTGGACCGCTGGTGTCACCTGCTGGAGTACGACGGCATCGGCGCGGATCGCCGCAACCTCGGACTGGTTCCGCCGGTGTCGACGACCAGCCGCCGCGACTGCGTGGTCGTGCACATCGGCGCGGGCGCACCGGCTCGCCGCTGGCCGGCGGACCGGTTCGCCGCCGTTGTCCGGCACCTGCTCGCCCTCGGGCGAGAGGTGGTTCTCACCGGGGACGAATACGAACGCCAACTCGCGCTGGGCATCGCCGCGCGGGCGGGCCTGCCCGTCGGCCGAGTGCTCGCCGGGCAGCAGAACCTCATCGATCTGGCCGCCACCGTCGCCGAGGCCGCCCTGGTGATCTGCGGAGATACCGGCGTGGCGCATCTGGCCACGGCGTTCGGCACCCGCACCGTCCTGTTGTTCGGCCCGACGCCGCCGCGGTGGGCGGGTCCGCCCGCGCACCTGCTCGGCAGGCACGCCGTGCTGTGGACCGGCCACGTCGGCGATCCGGACGCCGACACCCCCGACCCCGGCCTGTTGCAGATCGGTGTCACCGAGGTGATCAACGCCGTCGACAAGCAGCTGAACAAGCGCAATTGGCCCGGCACCGGTACCGACCGCCGTAAGACGGCGTATCGACGCGTGGGATGACAGGCGTTCGGTGCGGTCGCGCCGCCGCGGTCAAGCGTTCGCCGTCGCGGCGGTTTTGAGGGCCGCGGAATAAGCGGCGATCGCACTCGGCCAGAACTGCTCCAGGTAATCGCGGGCGTCGGCGAGACCGCGCGGGTCGAGGGAATACAGCCTGCGGTTGCCGTCCGGCCGCATCATCACCAACCGCGCCTCGCGCAGCACACGCAGATGCTGTGAGACCGCCGAGCTGGTCACTCCGAGTTCTCGAGCGAGTTCGCCGACCGAGCGCGCGGCCTGCGGCAGGGCCTCGAAGATCGCGCGGCGCGTCGGGTCCGCCAGCGCCGTGAGGGCACGAACTCCATTAGTCGCCACTCACACAGTGTGCGCAGTCAGCGTTTCGCCGGTCAACTATCGACACGGCATCGTCTTCCCAGCTCGCATAGGAATCTGGCGCCTTTCGTTACCTTTCCGTGACCGGCGAGCTGGGTTTTTCCTTGGCCGTGACGGTTGCCACAGGATTGCGGATGCCCCAGACGGCTCCCGTACGTTCGACGCATGCCCGTGACCTTTCCGTTACCGATCCGTCGCGCCGCGACGCGGTTGCGCCGTGACCGCGCCGCCGCCCGCGTCGTCGCCGCCTCCGCGGTCGTCACCGCCTCCCTCGGCATCCTCGCCGCGGCGCAGCAGGACGAGGACACCGACGCGTCCGCCCGTCTCGTCGCGGGGAAGATCGCCTCGGGCGAGATCCGCCCGGCCGAGGGCATGGCTCGATTCGCCGTCTTCACCCCGCCGACCGGTCCGGCGCCACAGGCCGCCCCGATGCCCGCGCCCTCGGACGTGAACCGCATCGCGCGGAACTTCGCCCGCCCCATGACCGTCCGGCCCGCAGCGGGCGTGCTCACCTCGAATTTCGGCACGCGCTGGGGCGCGATGCACGCGGGCCTGGATTTCGGCGACCCACTCGGAGCTCCGATCGCCGCGGTCACCGACGGCGTGGTGATCGAGGCCGGTCCCGCTTCAGGCTTCGGCCTGTGGGTGCGCGTGCAGCAGGACGACGGCACCATCGGCGTCTACGGCCACGTGAACGACATCCTCGCCACCGTCGGCCAGCAGGTCCGCGCGGGCGACGTCATCGCGACGGTCGGCAATCGTGGCTACTCCACCGGCCCGCATCTGCATTACGAGGTCCGTCTGCCCGACGGCACGCCGATCGATCCGCGGCCCTGGCTGGCCGGACGCGGCATCGACGTCGGGTATGCGCCGGAGGACTGATCTCGCGAACGGACCCGGCGACAGCGCCGTCGCCCGCGAGGGGCCGCGAACGCAACGACGCGTTCGCGGCCCGCTTCTTCTCTCCAGGCGGGCCGGGCACGCCGAGCACGACGGCCCGCGATCTCGCCGCGGGATCACATCGTGTGAGCCGACTGGACGAGTTGTGACAGCGAGCCGGGGCAGGACCTTTGCGGCGGCATGTGCGTCTGCGGTACCGACCGATCGTGTCGCCCGATACCCGGGTACTAGGCGCGAATAGCGCCGCGGCGGGACGCCCTCCGGCGTCCCTGATTTCTACGTTCGGTCCATGTCCACAACATATTTCGCCACCGCGCCCGAAGAGTGGTCGCGGGCAAGCGCGAAGACGGCGACGCGCGGGCGACTGCATCGGCCACTGCTGGGCACGGTCGCCGCGATGACCGCGCTCGTCCTGTTCTCCCTCGCGGCGATGCCGATCGACGACCGTACGCTGCTCGGCGAATCGGTCTGGCTCAAGCCGATGAAATTCGGCCTGGCGTTCGCGCTCTACAGCCTCACCCTGGCGTGGCTGCTGTCGTTGCCGCACAAGGGCAGCCGGGTCACCTGGTGGCTGGGCTCGGTGTTCGCGGTGACCGGATTCATCGATGTGGGATTCATCGTGCTGCAGGCCGCACGCGGCACGTTCAGCCACTTCAATACCGAGGACGACCCGGTGAACTCGATCGGGCAGATGGTCTTCGCCTCCGGCGTGCCCGGCCTGTTCCTGGCCAACCTGCTCATCGTGCTGATCTTGTCCTGGCAGCGTTTGGTGGACCGCCCGACCGCGCGCGCCGTCCACGCCGGACTCGCACTGGCCGTGGCGGGCATGGCCCTGGGCTACCTGATGGGCTTCACCGGCAAGCAACTCGTCCGCGACAGTGACGGACGAATCGTCGAATTGGCCGCCGGGCACACGGTGCTGTCCGGCGCGGGCGATCCGGCCGCACGCGATGCCATGCGCGGCATGCCGATAACGCACTGGAGCACGGTCGGCGGTGACCTGCGCGTTCCGCACTTCATCGGGCTGCACGGCATCCAGGTGCTGCTGCTGGTGGCCGTCGCGCTCGCCTGGCTCGCTCCCCGGTACCGCTGGCTGCGCGCCGAACGCGCCCGCGCGGCCGTCGTGGGTGTGCTCGCGGCGGGCTACGCCGGCCTGCTGGCACTGGTCTTCTGGCAGGCGATGCGCGGCCAGTCGCTGGTCCACCCGGACACCGCCACCTGGTCGGCGGGCTGCGGACTCGCCGCGACCGTCCTCGTGCTGCTCGCCGCGGTGTATCTGCGCCACCGCGACCGCGCCGCACACCCGAACCCGGCGGAACCGGTCAGCGCAGACGTTCCGCGTCACGGGTGAGCGCGACCAGCGTCTTGCCGAGCACCGCCAGCTCATCGGGCGTCGCCCCCTCCGCGATGGCGGTGGCGACGTCCTCGGCGGCGCAGCGGGCAGCGAACCAGCGATCGGCCAAGTCGGCGGCCTCTTGGGCACTGAGTACCACCGCGTTGTCGGGAATTCCCGTTCCCTTCAGACTGTTGCGGTGTTCGTAGGCGCGTTGGCGACAGGACTGGCGGCAGTACCGGCGACGGCGGCCGGCCTCCGATTCCACGATCTCCCGCCCACACCACTGGCAGGACAAGCGGCGCGACATGACGCAGAACACTAATAGCTCGCCATCCGCGGTCCGCTCAGCGGCCCCCGGCGAATCACCCGCCATCGGGCGCGACGAGTCCTGTGCGACGCGGGCACTACAATGGAACGGTTCACCGCGGCCGCGTCGGGAACTATCGGCGCAGGCCCGATCGTTGTACATCAGGTCCGGCGGGTGCCCCGCGCACTCGCGCGGACACGGTCGCAGCGCACGAAGACTCGAGCACACAGGGAGAGGCACACCATGGCAGATCGCGTACTCCGAGGCAGTCGGCTCGGAGCGGTGAGCTACGAGACCGATCGCGACCACGACCTGGCTCCGCGTCGGATCGCCCGGTACCGGACCGACAACGGCGAGGAATTCGACGTTCCCTTCGCCGACGACGCCGAGATACCGCCGACCTGGCTCTGCCGCAACGGCCAGGAGGGCGTGCTGGTCGAAGGCACCAGCCAGGAGACCAAGAAGGTCAAGCCGCCGCGCACGCACTGGGACATGCTGCTGGAACGCCGCAGCAAGGAGGAGCTCGAGGAGTTGCTCAAGGAGCGCTTGGAGTTGCTCAAGACCCGTCGCCGCGCCTGACGGTTCGCGAATACGGAAACGGCCGCCGCATCGTCCGGATGCGGCGGCCGTTCGCTGTGCGCGTGGTCGTGCGGGTCAGTGACTGGCCACCTTGCGGTAGCGCAGCAGCGCCAGCGGCACGGCCACCACGAGGATCGCCACCGAGCAGGCCGCCGCGTATTCGACGCTGTGGTCGGCGGCCCAGCCGCTGGGCGGGACGAAGGTGGGCGGCGAGTCGTTGTCGAACAGCTTTCGTCCCGCCGCCGAGACCGCGGTGATCGGATTCCACTCGGCGATCGTGCGCAGCGGACCCGGCAGCGTCTCGGCCGAGATGAACGCCGAGGAGATGAACGTCAACGGGAACAGCCAGATCAGCCCGGCGCTCTGTGCCACTTCGACGGTCGGCGACATCAGGCCCGTCAGCGCGCCGACCCAGGACATCGCGAAGGCGAACAGCAGGATCACCGCGAACGCCAGCACGGCGTCGGAGACGCTGCCGTGGATGCGCCAACCCACGATGTACCCGCACCCGACCATCACCGCCAGGCTGAGGATATTGACCACCAGGTCCGACAGCGTGCGGCCCATCAGCACGGCCAGCCGCGACATCGGCAGCGCGCGCATCCGGTCGATGATGCCCTTCTGCAGGTCCCCGGCCAGGCCGACCGTGGTGAACGCGGCGTTGAACGCCACCGTCTGGGTGAAGATGCCCGCGAGCAGGAATTCGCGGTATTGGCCGCCGCCCAGCGAGGCGCCGAAGATGTAGGCGAACAAGAACACGAACATCAGCGGTTGGATCGTGGCCGTCACCAGCAGCGTCGGCACGCGCAGAATGGTGAGCAGATTGCGGTGCGCGACGATCGCGCTGTCCCGGAACAACCGCAGCCGCGGGGCGGAAGTCGGTTGCGTCGCGGCCTTTTTCGGCTCCTGTTCCGCCTTCGGGGCGGCCTCCCCAACGATTGCCGTGCTCACGACATGATCTCCTCTTGTACGTCGTCGGTCTCCGGTTCCGTGACGGTCGCTCCGCTCGGTTTGCCGGTGAGGGAAAGGAATACGTCATCGAGACTCGGCCGATGCACGTTCGCGTCGACCACGCAGACGCCCGCGTCGTCGAGCCTGCGCAGCGCCTCCACCATCGTGCGCGAACCGTCACCGACCACCACCCATACCTCGTCGGTGCCCGCCTCGTGGCCGGGCTCGCCGACGCCGACCTGCGCCAGCACGGCCAGTGCGGGCGCGGCGGCCTGTCCGGCGGCCAAGGTGACGGTGAGCCGGTCACCGCCGATCGAGGTCTTCAGTTCGTCGGCCGAGCCGCGCGCGATGACCTGCCCGTGATCGATGACGGTGATGCGGTCGGCCAGCAGGTCGGCCTCTTCCAGATACTGCGTCGTGAGCAGCACCGTGGTCCCGTCGTCGACCAGGTCGCCGATCACCCGCCACATGTCCAGTCTGCCGCGCGGGTCCAGGCCGGTGGTCGGCTCGTCCAGCACCACCACGGCGGGGCGGGCGACCAGCGCGCCCGCGAGGTCCAGCCGCCGAGCCATGCCGCCGGAGTAGGTTCCCGCTCTGCGGTGCGCGGCGTAGTCGAGCCCGAGAGCGCCGAGCAGTTCGGTGGCCCTGGCGGTCGCCTGCCGCGGCGACATTCCGTACAGCCTGGCCACCATGCGCAGGTTCTCGTAACCGGACAGGTTGGCGTCGACGGCGGCGTACTGGCCGGACAGGCCGATACGTTTGCGCGCCGCCGCGGGATCGCGCAGTACGTCGACGCCCGCCACGCGCACCGACCCGGCGGACGGCTTCAGCAGCGTGGTGACGATCCGCACGGTCGTCGTCTTGCCCGCGCCGTTGGGGCCGAGCAGGCCCATCACGGTGCCCGTGGGGATTCGTAGGTCGATCTCGTCCAGCACCCGGACCCGGCCGTAGTTCTTCACCAGGCCGGTCACTTCCACCGCGAAACTCACCTGTGCGTCTCCTTCGTCTCCAGCCACCTCCGCAGCACCGGCCCGATCACCGCCAGTGCCTCCGGGGTGGTCATCGCGGAGTGCGCGCAGCGCAGCTCGTGGTCGTGGACGGCGCCGGTGACGTACGGCTCCCAGGCGTCGGCGCGCCGGTCGGGATCGGCCCGGTTGATCGGGTCGTCGCCCGCACTGAAGAACAGCAGGTCGCCGTCGAACGGGCGGGGCCGGAAGCTGTGCGCGAGCACGGTGCCGTTGGCGTAGCCCGCGTAGAGCCGCTCCAGATGCTCGACGGTCAGCGCCGCGAACGGTCCGGACCGGGCGCGCAGCAGTTCGGCCGCCTCTCGCAGACTCATGCCGGGATCGATCTCCGCGCCGAGTTCGTCGCTGCCGAACTCCCCGACGATCTCGGCGACGCTCGGCGTCGCCTGGTCGAGCAGTTCGTCGGACAGGCGGTAGCTGTCCATCATCGACAGCAGCGCGACTTCGTCGCCCGCCTCTTGCAACTGCACGGCCATCTCCTGTGCGATCAATCCGCCGAGCGACCAGCCGAGCAAGTGGTAGGGCCCCTCGGGCTGGATCTCCTTGATCGCGGCCACGTAGTGGCTCGCGGCCTCGTCGATCGACGCGTAACCGTCCCGCCCGGCGGCGTGGGGCGCCTGCAACCCGTACACCGGCCGGTCCCCCGGCAGGTGCGCGAGCAATCCCGAGTAACACCAAGCCAGACCGATCGCCGGATGCACACAGAACAGCGGCGCCCGGCCGGCCACGGTGCCCGGCCGGATCGGCAGGACCGGCGCCAGCATCGCCGCCACCGCGGCGCCCGAGGTCGCGCCCGCGTCGTCCAGCCGCGCCGCGATGGCGGCGGGCGTCGCGTCGCCGAACATCAACTGCACCGGCAGGTCGATGCCCGTCTCCCGCACGTGCGCGACGACTTTCGTAGCCAGCAGCGAGTTGCCGCCGAGTTCGAAGAAACCGTCGTCCGCGCCCACCGACTCCACACCGAGCACCTCGGCGAAGGCCGCGCACAGCGCTTCCTCCGTCGGGGTGGACGGGGCCCGATAGCCCTCACCCGCGTTGAACACCGGCTCCGGCAGCTTCGCCCGATCCAGCTTGCCCACGGGGCTCAGCGGAACCTCGTCGAGCAGCATGATCGATTGCGGCACCATGTAATTCGGCACCAGTCCGGCCACATGCCCGGTCAGCTCGGCCGCCGTGAGCGACACTCCTTCGCGCGCCTTCACGTACGACACCAGCGCTGTCGCGCCTGCCGGGGTGCGATGCCCGATGGTGGTGGAGAACGCCACCCCGCCGTGGCGTGCGAGCGCGGCGTCGATCTCGCCGAGTTCGATACGAAAGCCGCGGATCTTGACCTGATGGTCGGTACGGCCGACGTACTGGATCTCCGGCGCGGCGTCCGCCGTCGACCCGTGCTCGCGTGACCCGGCCCACCAGCGCACCAAGTCGCCGGTGCGGTACATCCGCTCCCCCGGTTTGCCGAACGGGTTGGCGACGAACCGCTGCGCGGTCAGACCAGGACGGTTCAGGTAACCGCGGGCCAGCGCGTCACCGGACAGGTGCAGCTCGCCGGTCACCCCCAGCGGAGCCGGATGCAGCCGCGCGTCCAAGACCGCCGCGTTGACACCACGGATGGGTCCGCCGATGGTGATCGGCTCGCCGGGCGTCATCGGCTGCGACATCACCGTGACGATGGTGGTCTCGGTCGGGCCGTAGACGTTGTACAGACTGCGGCCCGGCGCCCACCGGGTTACCAGGTCCGGCGGCAGTGCCTCACCGCCGACCAGCACGTGCTGCAACTCCGCGAGACCGTGCGGGTCGACCGTGCCGAGCGCCGAGGTGGTGATGAACGCGTGGGTGATTCCCTCCGTGGCGAAGACCTGCCGCAGTTCGTCGCCGCCGACCACGCCGCTGGGCGTGATCACCAGGGTCGCCGCGCCGCCGAGGGACAGCAGCAGATCGAGCATCGCGGCGTCGAAGCTCGGCGTGGCGAAATGCAGCACCCGGCACCCCGGCTGGACGTCGAACCGGTGGGCGGTCTCGGCGGCGAAATTCGACAATCCACCGTGGGTGACCATCACGCCCTTCGGCGTACCGGTAGAGCCGGAGGTGTAGATCACGTACGCGGGATTGTCGATTCGCAGCGGGGCGAGACGCTCCGCGTCGGCGATCGGCACGTCCGGCGCGGCGAGCACCAGGCGGCGGAACGCCGGGTCGTCGAGCACGATCCACTCCGCGCCCTCGGGCAGCTCGCCGCGGTAGCCCGCCAGCGTGATGCCCAGTGACGCACCGGAATCCGACAGCATGTGCGCGATGCGCTGCCGCGGGTACAGCGGGTCGACCGGCACGAACGCCGCTCCGGCCTTGGCCACCGCGAGCACCGTCGCCACCGACTCGATCGACCGTGGGATGCCGAGTGCGACCAGCGTTTCCGGGCCGACGCCACGGGTGATGAGTACGCGCGCCAGCCGGTTGGTCCAGCGATCCAGGGCGTCGTAGGTCACCTCGGTGCCGTCGGCCACCAGGGCGATGCCGGCCCGGTCGACGCTCGCCGCCAGCTCGAACACTTCGGGGAAGGTGATCGGCCGGTCCGGTTTGGCCCCGCGCACCGGAGCCAGCCCCGACCACTCGGCGGGATCGAGCACCTCCAGATCGCCCACCGCGGTGGTCGGGTTCGCGGCGATCGCGGCCAGCAAGCGGGCCAGGCGCTTGCCGAGCCGCTGCGCGGTCGGCTCGTCGAACAGGTCACTCGCGTAGTTCACCGCCACCGTGATGCCGGCCGGATCACGTTGCGGGGTCTGCGTTTCGGTCAGGGTGAATTGGAGATCGAACTTTGCTACCCCGGTGTCGATGTCGGCCGTCTCGATGCGCAGCCCCGGCAGGTCCAAGCCGCCGACCGGCTCGTTGCGGACCGAGAGCATCACCTGGAACATCGGATGGTGCGCCTGGGACCTGGCCGGGTTGAGCACCTCCACCAGACGTTCGAACGGCAGGTCCGCGTGGGCGAAGGCGTCCAGGTCGGTTTCGCGCACGGCGTGCAGCAGGTCGGTGAACCGGGCGCCCGGGTCGATCCGCGTGCGCAGCACCAGCGTGTTGACGAACATGCCGACCAGCCGGTCCAGCGCGGGATGGCCGCGACCCGCGATCGGGGTGCCGACGGTGATGTCGTCGGTAGCGGTCATCCGGTGCAGCAGCACCGCGAGCGCGGCGTGCAGGACCATGAAGAGGCTGACGTTGTTGCTGCCCGCGATCATCTGCAACTCGCGGTGCGTGACCGGGTCCACCGCGCACTCCACGGTGCCGCCCCGGTAGGACGGGGCCGGCGGACGCGGCCGGTCGGCGGGCACGGTCAGCAACTCCGGGATGCCGTCCAGTGTGTGCCGCCAGTACTCCAGCTGCCTGGTCACCGCCGAGTCCGGGTCGTCCTCGCTGCCGAGCACCTCCTGCTGCCACAGGGTGTAGTCGGCGTATTGGACCTCGGGCTCCGCCCACTGCGCCGCGCCGCCGGCGCAGGCGGCGCGGTAGGCGACGGCGACGTCGGCGGCCATCGGCTCGAGCGACCAGCCGTCCATCGCGATGTGATGCACCACGACGACGAGCACGTGCTCCGCGGGCTCGCCGGTCTGCACCGAGATCAACGCGGCGCGGATCGGAACGGTGGTGGCCAGATCGAATCCCGGTGCGGCGAAACGACGCGCGGCGGCCTCGACCTCGTCCGGGCGCACCGTCATCCGCGACAGCGAGATGGCTGCCTCGGCCGGGTCGAGTACGACCTGCGCGGGTTCGCCGTCGGTCTCCGGGAACACCGTGCGCAGGGTTTCGTGCCTGGCTTGCACCGCGTGCAGTGCGGAGACCAGCGCGGCGACATCGAGGGCACCGGTCATGCGAAGCACGAGCGGGACGTTGTAGGCGCCCGACGACTGCCCGGCGCCCGACCCGGCGTTGAACCGGTTGAGGAACCACAGCCGCCGCTGAGCGGCCGACAGCGGGATGCGCTCGGGGCGCTCCCGGCGCACCAGCGCCGGGCGGTCGGCATCGGACGCCGCGCCCGCCTCCAGCAGCTCGGCGAGCCCGGCGACCGTCGGCGTGGCGAACACGGTGCGTACGGCGAGCCGTACGTTCGTCGCCGCGGCCAGCCGCGCGACGAGCTGGGTCGCCAGCAAGGAGTTGCCGCCGATGTCGAAGAAGCTGTCCTCGGCGCGCACGCCGTCGGCCCCGATCAACTCACCCATCACCGCGGCCACCAAGCGCTCCGCGTCGGTCCGCGGCGCACGGCCGGACGAATCCCCGAGCAACTGCGGTTCGGGCAGTGCGCTGACGTCCAGCTTGCCGACCGGAGTCAGCGGGATGGCGTCCAGCACGGTGAGCCCGGAGGGCACCATGTGCGTGGGCAGCCTGCCCGCGACGAAGGCGCGCACCTCCTCGGTGTCCACCCCGGCCGCCCGGTCGGCGGGCTGTACGAACGCGACGATCCGGTCGGCGCCGGCGATGCGGCGCACCTCGGTGTGCGCGAACCGCACCGAGGGGTGTTCGCCGAGCGTGGCGGTGATCTCGCCGAGTTCGACCCGGAAACCGCGCAGCTTCACCTGGTGGTCGCTGCGCCCGAGGTAGACCAGCTCGCCGGCGGCGTTCCAGCGCACCACGTCACCGGTCCGGTACATCCTGGCGCCCGCGGGCCCGCACGGATCGGCCACGAAACGCGCTGCGGTGAGCCCGAACCGGTCGAAGTACCCGCGCGCGAGGCCGTTCCCCGCGAGGTACAACTCGCCGGGAACACCGACCGGCACCGGGCGCAGTCGCTCATCGAGCACCAACGCCCTGGCTCCGCGCACCAGGCTGCCGATCGTGATCGGATCGCCGACGCGGATCGGGCGGGAGATCGTGATGACCACGGTGGTCTCGGTCGGCCCGTACACATCGCACAGCACACGTCCCGGCGCCCAGCGCGCCACCAGATCCGGCGCAACCGCCTCGCCGCCGACCATGAGCGCACGCAGGTGTGGCAGCGGCCAGCGTTCGTGGTCGATGGTGGCGAGCGCGGCCGGGGTCATGAAGCCGTGGGAGACGCGCTCGCGTTCCAGCAACGCGGCCAGCTCGTCGCCGCCGTAGATGTCGGGCGGGCAGATCACCATCGCCGCGCCCGCGCCCAGGGCGATGAGCAGATCCAGGATCGCCGCGTCGAAACTCGGCGTCGCGAAGTGCAGTGTGCGGGAATGCTCGTCGACGCCGATGCGGTCGCGGATCTCGTCGGCCAGGTTGGACAGACCGCCGTGGGTCACCGCGACGCCCTTGGGCGTTCCGGTCGATCCGGAGGTGTAGACCAGGTAGGCCAGGTCCGCCACCTGGTTGGCGCGCGAGCGTTCGTGGTCGTGGATCGGCGCGTCGTCGTGGCCCTCGAGTTCGGCGGCGAATTCGGGACGATCCAGTAGCAACCACTCGATGTCCCGCCCGGCCGGGGCGGCCGCGCGCAGCTGCTCCGCGTGCGCGGTGATCGTGACGCCGGTCGCGCAACCGGAGTCGGTGAGCATGTGCCGGATACGCTCGGCGGGGTACTTGGGGTCGACCGGGACGAAGGTCGCGCCTGCCTTCGTCGCCGCCAGCAGCGCCACCACCGAATCGATCGAGCGGATCAGCCCGAGCGCCACCCGAGTTCCCGGGCCGAGTCCGCGCGCGATGAGTGCCCGCGCCAAGCGGTTGGATCGCCGGTCGAGTTCGGCATAGGTCAGTGAGGTCGTCCCCGCGCAGAGCGCCGTGTTGTGCGGGAACCGCTGCGCGGTGGCGGTGAAGTACGCGGCCAGCGTGCACGGCTCGGCCGCCTGCCCGCCCCGCGCCGGGGCGAGTGTGCGGCGCTCGTGATCGGTACGCGCGTCGACGTCGCGGATCGGCGCGCGCGGGTCGGCGGTGACGGCGGTGAGCACGCGCAGGAATCGGTCCGCCAACGTCTCGATCGTCGTCGCGTCGAAAAGTTCCGCGGCGTAGATGAACTCGTAGACGCTGTCGGTCTCGTCCGCGGCGGATCCCGGTGCGCCGGTGTCGTTCGCGACCCGCAACTCCAGGTCGAACTTCGCCAGCGCGATGTCCAACGGCTCCGCGCGCAACACGAGGCCGGGCAGTTCCAGGGCGGGCACCAGACCGTCCTGCACGCTCAGCGCCACCTGGAACAGCGGATGACGGCCCGTGGCGCGGGCCTCGGCGCCGAGTTCGTCCACGATGCGCTCGAACGGGATGTCGGCGTGCGCCAGCGCGGCCAGCTCGGTATCCCGGTCGGCGCGCAGCAGGTCGGTGAAGCTGCGGTCCGGATCGACGTCGGAGCGCAGCACCAACGTGTTCACGAACATGCCGACCAGTTCGTCGAGTTTGGTGTCGGTACGCCCCGCCACCGGGGTGCCGATCACGATGTCGCGACCGCCGGTGACACAGCGCAACAGCACCGCGAACGCCGAACGCAGCACCATGAACTTGCTGACGCCTCGATCGCGAGCCAGCGCGGCGAGCCCGCGCCGCACCTGCTCCGGCACCGTGAAACGCACCGTTCCGGCCTGCTGCGTCGGCTCCTCGGGCCGCGGCCGGTCATAGGGCAGCGGCAACTGGTCGGGAATGTCGGCCAGCGCGGTGCGCCAGTACTCCAGTTGGGTCGCCGCGACGCTGTCCGGATCGCCTTCCGAGCCGAGGCAGGCACGCTGCCAGAGCCCGAAGTCGGCGTACTGCACCGGAAGCGGCGTCCACGACGGCGTCGCACCCTCGTGCCGCGCCGCGTAGGCGGCGGCCAAGTCCTTGGTCAGCGGACCGAGCGACCAGCCGTCGGCGGCGATATGGTGCAGCACGACGCCGAGCAGGTAGCGCTCCGGGGAGGTGCGCAACAGCGACAGACGCAGCGGCGGCTGCCTGGTGAGATCGAAGCCGCTGTGCGCCAGGGCTTCCAGCGCGGCCTTCGCGCCGGAGTCATCGATGTCGGTGACCACCACCTCGGGCACCGCCCGCTCGACCGGCAGCACCACCTGCTGCGCGCCGTCGGCGTCCTCGGGGAAGACGGTGCGCAGTACTTCGTGCCGCCCCACCACGTCGGTGATCGCTTCGCGTAGCGCGGGCACGTCCAGATCGCCGGCCACGCGGATCACGAAAGCGATATTGTACGCACTCGATTCGGGCGCGAATCGGTTGATGAACCACAAACGCTGCTGCGGCAGCGACAATGGAATGCGTCCCGGACGCGGCGTCTGCACCGCCAGCGCCTGCCGCTGCGTCCGGGGCGCTCGGTCCAGTTGCTCGGCGACTCCCGCGACCGTCGGCGCCTCGAAGATCGACCGCACCGGCAGCTCCACACCGAACTCCGCGTGCAGCGCGGCGGCGAGCCGGGTGGCCAGCAGCGAGTTGCCGCCCAGATCGAAGAAGCTGTCCTCGGCTCCGGTCACCGGGCGTCCGAGCACCCCGCCGAACACGCCCGCCACGCCCAGCTCCAGTGCGGAGCTCGGCGGACGGGACGTCGCCGCGGCCTCGAACACGGGCTGCGGCAACGCCTTTCGGTTCAGCTTGCCCGCGGGCGTCACCGGGATCTCGTCCAGCACCGCCACCGACGCGGGCACCATGTAGCCGGGCAGCCGCTGCCGCGCGGTCTCCAGCACGGCCCGCGCCTCGACCGGCCGATCGGCCGTCACATACGACGCCAGCCGGACCTGGCCCTGCTCGTCGGTGTGCACCACGGTGAGCGCGAACCGGATGCCGGGATGCAGGCGCAGCACGTTGTCGATCTCGCGCAGTTCGATACGGAAGCCGCGGATCTTGACCTGATCGTCGGCGCGCCCGAGGAACCGCAGCTGTCCGGACCGCTCCATGACGACCAAGTCGCCGGTGCGGTACATCCGCTCCCCCCGCCTGCCGTGCGGGTTGGGCACGAACCGCTGCGCGGTCAGGCCGAAACGGCCGTGGTAGCCGCGGGCGACGCCGGGACCCGACACGTACAGCTCGCCCGGCGTGCCCGGCGGCACCGGATGCAGGCGACTGTCCAGCACGAACAGACGCATGCCACGCACCGGCGCACCGAGCGGCACCGGCCGACCCGGCCGCATGGGCCCGCTCGCGGTCGCCGCGACGGTGGCCTCCGACGGACCGTACATGTTGTGCATGCGATGTTCGGCGGTCCAGGTCTCGACGAGTTCCTCCGAGCAGGCGTCACCGCCGACGATGACCGTCTCCAGGTCGTCGAGCCCCTCGCTCGGCACGGTGGCCAGCGCCGCCGGTGTGACGAAGGCGTGGGTGACCCGCTCCTCGCGCAGCAGCGCGGCCAGCTCGGCGCCGCCGTACATGCCCGGCGGGGCGATCACCATCGTGGCGCCCGCGGCGAAGCCGAGCAGCAGCTCCAGCACCGAGGCGTCGAAGCTGGGCGAGGAGAAGTGCAGCGTGCGCGCCGCGTCCGAGACGCCGAACAGGTAGTTCTGCTCGCCGGCCAGGGAGGCGATACCGGCGTGGGTCACGACGACCGCCTTCGGCGTGCCGGTGGACCCGGAGGTGTAGATGAGATAGGCCGGATGGCTCACCCGCATCGGGTGTTGCCGCTCGTCGTCGGTGACCGGATCCGCCGAGTGACCAGCCAACTCGGCGTTCAGTTCACCCGAGCCGAGGATGAGCCAGTCGACCTGGGTCTTGCGGTGCCTGCCCCGCGTCGCGGGCAGGGCGGGCATGGCGGCGAGGCATTCGGGGTCGGTGATGCCGAGCGTCGCCCCGGAGTCACCGATCATGTGCGCGATCCGCTCGCCGGGGTAGCTCGGATCGATCGGCACATAGGCCGCACCGGTTTTGGCGACGGACCACACCGCGGTGATCGCGTCGAGCCCGCGCGGCAGCGCGATCGCGACGACGGTCTCGGGACCGGCCCCGTGCTCGATGAGCACGCGCGCCAGCGTGTTCGATCGCTCGTCGAGTTCGCGGTAGCTGGTGTCGGCGCCGAGATAGCGAACCGCCACCGCGTCCGGCAGCCTGCGCGCGGTGCCGGACAGCAAGGTGGCCAGAGTGATCGACGGCTCGGCGGGCGCGCCCCCGATGGGCACCAGATTCTCGGACTCCCTGCGGTCGAGGATCGGCAGGTCGCCGACCGGCAGCTCGGGAGCGGCCACGCCGCCCGCCAGCACGGCGATGAACCTGCGGGCGAACGACTGCACCGTGGAGTGGTCGAAAACGTCGGTCGTATAGCCGAATTCGGCCGACAGCGGTCCGTCGCCGGAGTCGTCGTGAACGACCAACTGCAAGTCGAACTTCGCGACGTCCGAGGCGATCGGCAGCACCGCGGCGCGGACCCCGGGCAGCTCGATCCGCAGATCCGGCGCGTGGTCGTAGGACAGCATCACCTGGAACAACGGATGCCGCGACGGAGAACGCTCCGGGTTGACCACCTCGACCAGCCGCTCGAACGGTACGTCGGCGTTGGCGAAGGCGTTGAGGTCGGTCTCGCGCACCACGTCGAGCATCCGGTCGAACCCGGCCCCCGGGTCGACCGCGGTGCGCAGGACGAGGGTGTTGACGAACATGCCGACCAGGTCGTCGAGCGCCGGATCGGAACGACCCGCGATCGGGGTGCCGATCGCGATGTCACCGCTCGCACACAGCCGCGACAGCAGGGTCGCCAGCGCCGCGTGCAGCACCATGAACATGCTCACGCCCCGGCCGGCCGCGAGTTCGACCGCCGCGCGGCGGATCTCGGCCGGAATGGTGAACTCGACCCGGCCGCCCACAGTCGACCTGCGCAGTGGGCGCGGGCGGTCCAGCGGCAGATCGAGTTGCTCGGGGAGCCCGGCCAGCGCCGCGCGCCAGTGGGTGAGCTGACGGCTGAGCGCGCTGGCCGGATCGGACTCGTCGCCGAGCAGTTCGCGCTGCCAGAGGGCGAAGTCGGCGTACTGCACCGGCAACTGCGTCCACTCCGGTTCCACGCCGTTCGCGCGCGCGGCCACCGCCGTCATCAGGTCCTTGGCCAGCGGTGCGATGGACCAACCGTCACCGCAGATGTGATGCAGCACGACGAGGAAGACGTGGCGCTGCGGGCCGGTGCGGTAGAGCGCCACCCGGATCGGAGCTTGGCTGCGCAGGTCGAAGCCGTAGCCGGCATATTCGGTCGCCAGGTCCGCCACGTCGGCCGCTGTGACATCGATCGGGTCGAGCGTCAGCGGGATCGCCTCGGCCGAGTGGATCAGCTGGTAGGGCCCCTCCGGCGACTCCGGGAAGGTGGTGCGCAGGCTCTCGTGCCGTTCGATGACGTCGACCAGGCCAGCACGCAACGCGGCCACGTCCAGTGGGCCTTCCACCTCCACCGCGAGCGGCATGTTGTACGCGGCGGCGTGTTCGGAGAACCGGTTCAGGATCCACAGCCGCTGCTGCGCCTGCGACAGCGGGATCCGCTCCGGTCGTTCGGCGGGCGTCAGCCGCGGCGAGGCGACGTCGGTGGTCTGCATGGCGAATCGCCGGGTGAGCGCCTCGATCGTCGCGGACTCGAACAGGTCACGGATGGTCAGCGCGGTGCCGAGGGCGGCGTTGATCCTGGATACCGCCCGCGCGGCGATGAGCGAGTTGCCGCCGAGATCGAAGAAATTGTGCTCGATGCCGACCTCGGTGTCGAGCACCTCGGTGAAGATGCCCGCGAGCACCCGCTCGACCTCGGTGCGGGGTTCGGTGATCGGCCGGATCGACCGCGTGCCCGGCGTGGGGACGGGCAGCGCCTTGCGATCGATCTTGCCGTTGGCGCTCAGCGGCAGCTCGTCGAGTTCCATCAGCGCGGAGGGCACCATGTAGCTGGGCAGCGTGCGCCGCAGTGCGGTCAACAGCGCGGCCGTGTCCAGCGGGGCATCGTCGTCGTCCTGCTTCGCCGCGACCACGTAGGCGACCAGCTCGTCGCCGGCGCGTCCGGTGTGCGCCACGCATACCGCGCGAGCCACCTTCGAGTCCTCGAGCAGTGCGGCCTCGATCTCACCGAGTTCGATGCGCAGGCCACGGATCTTGACCTGGAAGTCGCTGCGGCCCAGATATTCCAGCACCCCCGCCTCGGCGCCGGAGCGGCCGATCTGCCAGCGTGCCAGGTCGCCGGTGCGGTACATCCGCGCGCCGGGCGTGAAGGGGTCGGCGACGAATCGGTCGGCGGTCAGCCGCGGCTGTCTCAGGTAGCCGCGGGCCAGCTGGACTCCGGCGAGATACAGTTCGCCGACCACGCCGGGCGGAACGGGCTGCAAGCGGTCGTCCAGCACGTAGGTCTGGGTGTTCCACACCGGCGAGCCGATCGGCACGGCGGCGGCATCGGGTGGGCACGCCCAGTAGGTGACGTCCACGGCGGCCTCGGTCGGACCGTACAGGTTGTGCAGTTCGGCGGCGGGCAGCGCCGCGTAGAACTCCCGCACGGCGGCGGCGGGCAGCGCCTCACCACTGCAGAACACCCGGTGCAGGCAGGCGCAGCCGCGTAGATCCGCCTCGGTGACGAACACCGATAGCATGGACGGCACGAAATGCGCTGTGGTGATCTGTTTTTCGGCGATGACCCGGGCGAGGTACGCCGGGTCGCGGTGCCCGTCGGGGGCGGCGATCACCAAGCGCGCGCCGACCTGCAAGGGCCAGAAGAATTCCCACACCGAGACGTCGAAGGTGGCCGGGGTCTTCTGCAGCACCGCGTCCTCGCGGCCGAGCGGATACTCGTGCTGCATCCAGCGCAGCCGGTTGACGATGGCGGCATGGGTCACGCCGACGCCTTTGGGCTTTCCGGTCGATCCGGAGGTGAAGATGACGTAGGCGAGGTGGCCGGGGCGCAGCGCGGCCGTGCGGTCGGCGTCGGTGACCGGCGCGTCGTCGAATCCGGAGAGCCGCGCGGTGTCGATGTCCAGCCGGGTGACCGTCGCGGGCAACTCCACATCGTCCCGGCTGGCCGTGAGCACGCACAACGGCTCGGCCTGACGCACGATCTGCGCGATCCGCTCGGCCGGGTGCTCGGTGTCCAGCGGCAGGTACGCCGCTCCGGCTTTCACGATCGCGTACATGCCGACCACCAGGTCGAGGCTGCGGCGCAGACACAGGGCGACCGTCGTATCGGGCCCGGCGCCGCGCGCGATCAGGAGCCTGGCCAGGCGGTTGGCGCGGCAGTCGAGTTCGGCGTAGGTCAGCGACTCGTCGCCGAACTCGAGTGCGGTGGCGTCCGGATCGGACCCGACGCGCTCGGCGAAGAGGCTCGCGAGGGTGCCCTCCTGCCGGGGCGCGGCGGTGGCGTTCCACTCGTGCAGCACCTGTTCGCGCTCGGCGTGGGTGATCGCGCCGAGCGACTCGGCAGGCACCGTGGGATCGGCGGCCAGGAAGCGGCCGAGGAAGTCCAGATAGCGCGCGTGGTGCACGCCGACTTCGGCCTCGCCGTAGAGGCGGGGATTGGCTTCGAAGTCGATGTGCAGGCGGCCACCGGCGCCGTTGTAGACGTTGACCGAGAGGTCTTCCACCGGGCCGGTGGCCAGCACGTGCATGGAGCCGACCAGACTGCCGAAACGCAGCTCGTCGTGGAACAGCATCAGATTGACCATCGGACCGAAGAATCCGCGCGCGTCGCGGGAGTAGCCGCTGTCGCGCCGGATGTCGTCGTGCCGGTAGCGCTGATGCCGCAAGGCGCCGGTGATCTGTAGCTCGGCCGCCTTCACCAGGTCGCCGATCGTGGTCGCCTCGTCGAAACGCAGCCGGATCGGCACGACGTTGGAGATCACGCCCGCCGAGCGGCGCAGCGACACCGTGGTGCGCGCCGAGACCGGCAGGCTCAGCACCACGTCCGCGTTGCCCGTCACCGAACGCACGTAGGTGGCCAACGCCGCGACGAACATCGCCGAGTCGGTCGTGTTCCACGCGCTGGTCGCCGCGGCGATCGCGGCATGCTGCTCGTCGTCGAGCACGGCGGTGGCCAGCCTGCGGCCCGCGTCGTGGGTGGCGGCGCCGAGCCGGGCTCCGCCGAGGCTCACCGGCTCGCCCACGCCCGACAGCTGCCCGGCCCAGTACTCGCGGTCACTCTGGAAACGGCTGGAATCGTGGTAGCGCGCCTCGTCGGCGTAGATCTCGGCCAGCGGCGTCGCCCGCGACGCGACCGGCTCGGTCCGGTTCTCCAGCGCGGTGTAGATCTCCGCGGTACGGGTGAGCGCGTTCATCGCACCGTAGCCGTCGATGACGATGTGGTGAGCAAACGAGTACCAGATGTAATGGGACTCCCCGATCCGCAGAACCGCGTTGGAGGTCAGCGGATCGCGTTCCAGATCGATCGGCGAGCTCGTGTGTTCGTGCATCCAGCGCAGCGCCGCGGCGCGCGGGTCGGCTTCGCCGCGCAGATCGATACGGCGCCAGCCGGGCCGTGTCACCGGGTCGACGATCTGATACGGAGTGCCATCTATTTCCACCAGGCGGACTTGACCCACCTGGGTCTCGGCGCCGAAACGCTCGATCGCGTACAGCAGCCGCCCCTCGTCCAAGTCGCCGTGGATCTCGACGTACTGAGAGATCGTGAGCGGTACGTCGGGGCGAATCCGCTGCGCGTACCAGAGAGCTGTCTGCGCGGGTGACAGAGCAAACGGTTGGGCCGAGAATTCGCCGGATGAACATTGGTCGACGCGATCCGTGGCCAATGAACTCATCAATCACTCCGTTCTGCCGCTGTTGACGCAACTCCCCGAGCACCGTCCCAGCAAGCGCACGCGCGCCAGCCGTAGGACGTAATCCACGCCCTATGATTCGGAGCGTCGCATCAGCCGGATTGCCGACGTTTTGGATTTGTTTCACATCCAACGTCCTTGGCAGAAGGCCACTTTGGTTGGTTACATTTCCGCAAACATTGCGACTCAACTAGGTCGAACCGAAGCAAAACGGGCCCTGACCAGACTGTTCGATGCTACTCCGCAGATCGCTTCAGTTGTCTGGCGAACGGCGCGCAACTTGACTACGCACCTTCGTTTTCGGGGCGGTAGGGGCAAGAACAAACCGATTGTTCGGTAAAAGCTGGTTCGACAAGATCTATCGGTCGTCGACGGCTCGACGACCGGTTCGCTCGTCCACGCGGGTAGCAGATCGCCGCCTGAGGGCCGCGGCCAGCGCGGCGGCAGCCGTCAGGATAACGAAAACTCGCTCCGGCGCGGGGCCGATTCGTGTTGCGAGAGTGGTGTCGTTGCGCAACGGAAGCTCGGAGACCAGAGCCGCGGGCGCGAACAACGCCGATTCCTGCCGCACACTGCCGTCGGCGGCGATGATGGCGCTGACACCCGACGTGGCCGCGACGACCAGCGCTCTGCCGTGTTCGACGGCGCGAACGCGGGACATGGCCAGCTGCTGATAGGTCATCTCGCTGTCGCCGAAGGTCGCGTTGTTCGTCGGCACGGTGAGCAGTTGGGCGCCCGCGCGCATCGCGTCCTCGAACGAGCGATCGAAAGCGACTTCATAGCACGTCGCCACGCCGATGTCGATACCCGCCGCGTGCACAACTCCGTCACCATTTCCCGGTACGAAATACCCCGCCCGGTCGGCGTATTCGGAGAAATGCCGGAAGAAACTCCGCATCGGCAGATATTCGCCGAAAGGCTGGATGATCTTCTTGTCGTGCCGGTCGCCGGGACCCGCCGCGCCGTTCCACACCATCACCGAGTTGGTCGTCGTCCGGTCCGGGTTGATCAGCACGGCGCCGACCAGGATGGGTGCGCCGATGCGCTCGGAGGCGGCGGTGATCAGGGCGGCGGCGTCGGCGTTGCGCAAAGGGTCGATGTCGGAGGAGTTCTCCGGCCAGATCACCACATCCGGGCGCGGCGCGCGGCCCGCCGCCACCTCGTCGGCCAGTTCTTCGGTGCGCCGGACGTGATTGTCCAGCACGGCCCGCCGCTGTTCGTTGAAGTCCAGCCCGAGGCGGGGCACGCTGCCTTGGATCGCCGCGACCGTGACCGTTCGGGCGCCCACGTCCGGATCGGGCAGTGCCGACCGGAGCAGCAGACCGCTGAGCGGCATGATCAAGACGGCGAAAGCCACAGCGGCGTATCCCAGTCGGGTCGCCGGGATGGGGCCGCTCACGGCGGTCGACTCGGGCGCGCCGTTCTCGGGAACCGTGGTTTCGCGCCCGTCATCCGTGGTACACACCGACCACAACACCGAGACCAACGCGGCCAGCCCGGTTCCGGTGAGCGCGACGGCGAACCCGACCAGCGGGGCGCCACCGATCGCCGCCAGTGACAGGAACCAGCCGTCGGCCTGACCGAAGGCCAAACGGCCCCAGGGAAAACCACCGAACGGGAAGCTGGACCTGCCCCACTCGGCCGCGGCCCAGGCCAGTGCCACCCACAGCGGCCAGCCGGGCAACGCGCCGACCAACCGCCCGAGCACACCGAAGACGCCGAGGTAGACCGCGCAGGCGGTGGACAGCGCCAGCCACGGCAGCGGTCCGACGTAGATACCGGTCCACGGCAGCAGCGGGACGAAAAACGCCAGCCCGGCCAGAAATCCGTAGCCGAAGCCCGCCCGCAGGCGGCCGTCGCCGCGTACGGTGAGCGTGAGCACCGCCACGCCCAAAGGGGCGAGGAACCACCACGGCCTGGGCGGAAAGCTGCCGAACAGCAACAGGCCCGCGACGACCGCCGCCACCGACCGCGCGGCCACCGGATGATTGCGCACCACCGCGGACGCCTGCCGCATCGACGCGAGCATTCGCTCTCGCACCATCACTCGGCCACCATCCGCCGTCGCGCCGGCCCTCGCCAGTCGGCGGCCGACAACCGAGCCGTCCATCGGTCCGAGTCCGTCCCACGCCGCTCGGCAAACCTCGATCCAGCAATGGACGTGATGTTTATCACACGGAATATCAAGTCCGCCATGCTTCGAGCGCGCGCACGCGACTCGCCGCACCAGTCGACCCGCCCGGTGGCGTATTCACGCCACACGACCGACCGAGCGGAGGCGAGGCCTGGAAAACGGCGGACGCACGAGTCATCGGGCGTCCACCTTTTCATCGCCGGGCCCCACTGAATCGTTAGCCGCCGTTCACGCGATTTCAGTTCTCCGCTCGCGCTCCTTCGAGCAGACCGACGCCTTTCAGCCGCTGCAGGCGAAATCGCGAGCCGCCACGCCGGGTTATGCGGCCGATTCACGCACCGATCCGCGGTGGCGCCACGGTGCACCGGAGATCGTCCGGCGAACGGCGAAGAGGGAGCACTGGCACGCAGTGCCACATCGGACCGCCGTGGACGAACAGAGTGCGCCCGGCAGGGGATGTTGTTCGTCCGGCCGGGGCCGAGCCGCTCACGAGCCGCCCCGTGCACCCGAACGCCGGGCACGAGACGGCCGGGAGCCGTCGCGGACTCCACCATCGCGCGCTCACTTCGCATAGATCGTCACTCCCCGGTGCACGGTGCGCAGGCGCTGGAATCCAATGGTGCACGAGACAGTGCGGGCGCTGGCTCGTGCGGAAGCACGCAGCGTCGACACCGTCCACGGCTTCGCCGTATGGTGCGG